>JAGFXI010000065.1 GCA_017861095.1 Deltaproteobacteria bacterium
ATCGAGTTGCGGCGCCACGTAGGAGGCGATTTGCGGGCTCGCCGTCCCCTCGACGATCAGCTCCTCGCTCGGCGCGATGTCGACCGCCTCCCCGCTCGCGGGGGTGCAGGTGGCCCGGCCGCCTCGCCGGGTGATGAACGAGGTGCGCTCGCCGTTCACAGTCACTCGGTAGTAGCCGGTGTGCTCGATGAGGAAGGCCGCATTCGGCGTGTCCACCTCGAGGGTGCGCCCGGGCTCGAGGGTGCGCACGTCAAAGCCGGCGTAACCAGCGGTGACCTTGAATTGGAGAAAATCCGGCTCCTGATTCTCCAAACCGACTTGGGTGTTCGCCCCGGCGCGTACGAAGGCGCGGGCGCCGATCTGGAACTCCAGGTTTCCCGGGGACCCGGTATAGAGCTGGTCACCCGGGGCGAGCGGAGTGTTGACCTGGGCCTGGGTCCAGTCCTGGGCGCCGGGGCGCCAGAACGAGACTTGACCGTCCACGAAGCTCAACCGGGGCGGGGTGCGGCCGATGGCTTCTTCCTGCGGCTCCGGTGTGTCAGCGCCCTGCGCAGCGGCCGGCGCTACACCCACCATCACGGCGAGAGCCAGTATGAGCCCGATTATCCCAATGGTACGCATGACCAGATCCTCCTTTGGCTATCAATCTTCAGTCGGCTCAAGGGGCGAGGCCTTCCTTATCCCTCTGAGCTAGCCTCGTTCCGTCTCCCCGAAGCCGAACCACCGCAGAGAGTCCGCCCGCTCAGGGCAGGTTCACCGACCACGAAAATGCCCAGCCAGGCTGTGAGACAGCACCGCTGATATAGCCCTCGCTGTACGCGGGCACGGGCACATAGACCGGCTGGGGGGCGGGCACGTAGTAATAGCGATGGACTACCTCACGATAGGGGTACCGATGGGGGTATTCGCATCTCAAGTGTTTGTAAGCGTGCTTGTTCCAAGCGTGACCGGGTGGCGCCGCCCGCCAGGGGTAACCCGGGGTTTTCTGCCCATTGGCCCAGCATACGTTAGCCAGGGCGAAGACAAGAACCACTGCCACTATACCAACAAGGAAATTTCGCGCTCTCATATGTCGGCCTCCTTTTTTCGATCTTGCTGGGTTAGACGTCCCTTGAGCGGAAAGGTTTACCTCTTCCAGCTCGAGGCGATGCCGTGCTCCCGTCAGTACCCGCCTGGACCCATGCCCTTCTCCTTCTTCAGCACGTTGGAGACGCCCTTTCCGGCGTGGCGAAGTTGACAGCCATGGGTGCATCATCTAGCATGGATTCAAGACCATCCTCATGCTCCGTCGCATGAGCAATCATCTTTGAGGCCCCGAGATTGGAGCCATCCATGGGTATCCTCAGGGCTCCGTACACCGGTACAGCGAGGGATGTGTGCGGGGCTCTTTGCGTTTCTGATCGAGGGTGAGTTCATGGACAGAAAGCTGACCTACGACGAGCTGGAGCAGCGCTTCAGGGAGCTAGAAAGGAAGGTGGCGGAATACGATACCTACGCCTTCATCAGGAATGTGAAGCTCAGGAAGGCGCTCATCCGGATGGATACCCTGTGGAAGCGGATCAAGACATCGAGGAGCTTTTACCGGGTTCTCAACGAGGCCAGGGAAACACTCCAGGAGAGCCGGGAGCAGTATCAGGCCATCGTCACCAGCATGATTGACAAGAGGCTGAGCTACGAGGAGCTGGAGGACCGGGTACGTGAGTTGGAAAATGAATTGGCCGACCAAGAGCTTGATCCTTCGGAAAGGTTCCTGCTCCTGAGGATGGCACGGCGGGGCCTCGGGAAGGTATTGAGACGCAAGTGGGCGATCCGGAACTTTTACGAGGTCCTGACGTCAGCACGAGAGGCCATGCTGGAAAGTGCCGAGAAGTATAGGGCCGTGCTGGCAAACCTCGAGGACGGGTACTACGAAGTGGACCTCGCCGGCAACCTGACCTTCTTCAATCCCGCCATGTCGAAGTACCTGGGGTATGCCAAGGATGAGCTCATGGGCATGAACAACCGCCAGTTCATGACCGTGGAGAGCGCCAAGGAGGCATATCGGGTCTTCAACGAGGTGTATAGGACCGGCAGACCGGCACAGGCGCGAGACTGGGAGGCGGTCGCCAAGGACGGCGCCACAATGCCTTGCGAGATCTCGGTCTCCCTCGTCCGCGATAGTAAGGGCCGTCCCATCGGGTTCCGGGGGATCGCGAGAGACATCACCGAGCGCAAGCGGGCGGAGGCGCAGGCGAGGATGCATCAAGAACAGCTCTTCCAGGCGAGCAAGATGGTCGCGCTGGGAACGCTGGTCTCAAGTGTCGCCCACGAGATCAACAACCCAAACAACTTCATCATGCTTAACACGCCGATCCTCCTCGAGGCCTGGGAGAATGCCAGGCCCATTCTAGAGGAATACTACGGGAAGAACGGCGATTTCCTCGTCGGGGGTATGAACTACAGCCAGATGCGGGACAATATCCCCCTATTGTTTTCGGGAATACTGGACGGGTCGGCGCGGATAAAGCAGATCGTCGATGATCTCAAACAGTTCGTTCGTCAGGATAGCCCGGATCTCACCCAGTCGATCGACATCAATGCCGTTCTCAAGTCTGCCCTTTCCCTCGTCTCCAACCTGATCACCAAATCGACGAACCATTTCCGCATCGACTACGGGGAAGGTCTCCCGTTGATAAGCGGTAACTTCCAGAGGCTCGAGCAGGTCATTATCAATCTCGTTCAGAATGCCTGTCAGGCCCTGCGCGATCCGCACCGGGGCATTTCCGTGCTCACCTGCTATCGTCAGGACAGCCGTACGATTCTCATTTCCATTCAGGATGAGGGGATCGGCATCCCGCCCGAGAGCCTGCCCCACATCACCGCCCCGTTCTTCACCACCAAGCAGGATAAGGGTGGCATCGGTCTTGGCCTGTCCATATCCTCCAGGATCGTCGAGGAGCACGGCGGCAAGATGACTTTCACCTCCGAGCCGGGTAGGGGAACGACGGTTGAAGTCATCCTGCCCGTCCACCGTCCGAAAACGGAGACAGCCCTATGATGTATCCCCGGTTTCCTATCTTGCTGGTGGATGACGAGCCGCAGGCGTTGACGAGTTTCGAGATGGTGCTGCGATCGGCGAACATGAACCATATCCGCCGCTGCCAGGACGGCCGCGAGGTCATGCCGCTGCTCGCGACAGAGGAGATCGAGGTCATGCTCCTGGATCTCAGGATGCCCCATCTCTCCGGGGAGGAGGTGCTCGCCATGGTGAATGGCGAGTTCCCCGGCCTCCCCGTCATCGTGGTTACGGGCGCAAACGACGTGGACACGGCGGTGCGGTGCATGAAGGCGGGCGCCTTCGACTACATGGTGAAGCCGGTGGAGAAGAGCCGCCTCATCGCCGGGGTGCGGCGGGCGGTGGAGCTCCAGGAGCTGCAGCGGGAAAATCGTCTCCTCAAGGCTCACGTGCTCTCAGACCGCCTTGAGCACCCGGAGGCCTTTGCCGAGATCGTTACCCGGAGTGACCGCATGCGCTCCGTGTTTCAGTACATCGAGGCTATAGCTGCGAGCCCCCAGCCGGTCTTGATCACCGGCGAGACCGGGGTGGGGAAGGAGCTCGTTGCCAGGGCGGTCCATGCCCTCAGCAACCGGAAGGGAGCCTTTTTGCCGGTGAACGTGGCGGGCCTGGACGACAACGTCTTCGCCGACACCCTCTTCGGGCACCGGAAGGGCGCATTCACCGGGGCCGATCAGGCGCGGAGCGGCCTCGTGGAGCAGGCTGGCGGCGGAACCCTCTTTCTGGACGAGATCGGCGACCTCAGCGTCGCCTCCCAGGTGAAGCTCCTCCGGCTCCTTCAGGACGGCGAGTACTTCCCCCTCGGCTCGGATGTGGCCAAGCGCTCCGATGCCCGAGTTGTCGTGGCCACCAATCAGGAGCTGCGCACGCTCCAGGATCCGGGACGGTTCCGGAAGGACCTCTACTACCGGCTTCGTGCCCACCACATCCACATTCCCCCGCTCCGGGAGCGTCTCGAGGACCTCCCCCTTCTGGCGGAGCACTTTCTGGAGCAGGTGGCGCAGACCCTCGGGAAAAAGAAACCGGTGCCGCCCCAGGAACTCGCCGTGCTCCTGAGGACCTACCACTTCCCGGGGAACGTTCGGGAGCTCCAGGCGATGATCATGGATGCCGTGAGCGCCCACAAGTCCGGGATCCTCTCCCTCGACGTGTTCAAGGCCCATATCCAGGAGCAGCGGGGCATGGCTGAGCCGGGTGCGCGGCAGCCGGTTCAGGGAGACCACGGATTGCTCTCCTTCTCCGAGCAGCTTCCCACCCTAAAGCAGGCTGAAGACCTCCTCATCGGCGAGGCGATGCGGCGGGCGAATGGCAACCAGGCGATCGCCGCCTTGAGCCTCGGGATCACACGCCAGGCCCTGAACCGTCGCCTGAGACTTGCCGCGAAGTAGGATTTAAAGTGAGGTATCTGTATCCTCCGCCCCCTTCCCCCCTCCCGCCCGGGGAGGGAGGATTTCTAATGCTTACGGCCCCATAACGTTCCCTCTCCCTTGATGGGAGAGGGTAAGGGTGAGGGTGATGAACACGCCAGATCTTAACGATTCGTCGTTGAACCAGGCGTGCGTCTTGTATTCATGATCGATACGAAAGTCAGACGCTCAATGGTGCCGTACCGAACCGGTGCAACATTTCTTGCGCGGTCAACCGGCCTTGCCGACATCCCGTCCCTTGATCCGCGCTGGACTTCCCGCGAGCTCCCCACTTAGGGTCAACCTCGGTTGCGCCCCTCCGCAACGCCATCTAGCCCCGGCGTCCGTGCCGCTCTCTACCGCTTCGAGGCCCTCGCCACCGCTCGCCCCCGCGAGGGCGATAAAGCTAACTAGCTAACCCGCCACGACAATACATCCTCATCTTTCCTGTTCTCTCCCTTCCCTCTCGATCTACTCCGCAGCCCGGGTCGCGGAAATCCGCGCCTGTGGAATACCCCTTGCTCTTAGGAGTGGGCAACGTGGGAGGTGGCCAATGATGACATGGCAGCTAGAAATCCCGGAAAGCCGTCTCAAGGAGCCTCATCTCGGCTGTTCTGAGGACCCATCGATAGAGATCCCTTGTGACCATCTGCAAGACGTTCATGATCACGGCCGCGACTGGGGAGAAACGAGGACTCGGACCCTCCACCCGGAGCCGGGAACCGAAACCCTGCCGCGACCCATCCCCAGGGGCGTCGACCTGGCGGCACTCTACCTCGCCTGTGGTCAGGACACGGCCTGCGTGGCCGAGTCGGCGACGGGGGTGAGCCGGTTCGAGGTAGCCGAAGAGGGCGATCTCTATGCCTCCGTCACCCTTCCCAATCTCATGGTGGGAACGGTGGGCGGTGGCACGGGGCTTCCGAGCCAGAAGGCGTGTCTGGACATTCTGGGACTTTCGGGGCCCGGGAAGGCGGCGGCCTTCGCCGAGGTCGCTGCCGGGCTCTGCCTGGCTGGTGAACTCTCCATCGCGGCCGCCGTCTGTGCCGGGGAGTTCACCCAGGCCCACGAGCGTTTGGCGCGGCAGAGGGCAGACTCTTGCCCCGCGAGGTGAGCACCCATGTCCAATCGTTGGTGGATTTATCAGCGCGAACGGTTCCCCGTCATCGTCCACGGCGTGCTCATTGCCGCCCTTTGCGCCGGGGTGCTCCTCTTCTCCTCGAAGGCCAGGGGAAATCCGGAGCTACCCGGGCTTCGCACCTACACCGCCGCATTCGTGAGCGTCTTCCTGTTCTTCCTCCAGTTACGGATTGCCGACGAGTTCAAAGACTACCAGGATGACCTGAAATTCAGACCCTACCGCCCGGTCCCACGGGGCCTCGTCCGTCTCCCTGAGCTCCGCCGGCTCGGCCTCGCAAGTGCCGCGGTGCAGCTTGGACTCGCCCTGTGGCTCCGTCCCCGATTGGTCCTGCCCCTCGTTCTTGTATGGGCATACATGTTCCTCATGACCAAAGAGTTTTTCACCGCGACCCGGCTCAAGTCCCACCCTCTCGTCTACCTCGCATCGCACATGGTGATCATGCCCCTCATCTACTTTTACATCGCGGCTTGGGACTGGTGGGCCACGGCGAGTGCCATGCCGCGAGGGCTCGTATGGCTCCTGGCCGCGGGATTTTTTACCGGGCCGGTGATCGAGATCGGGCGAAAAATCCGCGCCCCTCAAGACGAAGAACCGGGGGTTGAGACCTACAGCGCCCTCTGGGGCCGCCGTCGCGCCATCCGAGCGTGGATGGCGGCTTCAGCGCTCGCCTCGCTCTTTGCCCTCGTTGCCGCGGCATGCAATCAAATCGCCGCGCCGATGGCCGTGCTCCTCGGTATCCTCCTCGCCTGCGAGGCGGTGGCGGCGAAGCGGTTCCTCCGTTCTCCCGCTCGGGGGAGCGGCAAACGGATCGAGCAGATGTCCGGCATCTTGATCTTGTTCCTTCACCTCGGCATGGGGGCCGTGATCGCCGTCGGCGGGTAGGGCGACCGGAGCGGCCGTATCCAGAGACGGCTTAGAATAAGGAAAGGTCATGTCGCACCTGATCACGAGCAAGACCGTTGCAGGGGATTACGAGCTCGGCGGCAAGGCGCGAGCCTTGGCCGACCTCTCCAGCGCCGGATTTCCTGTTCCGCCCTGGTTGGTGGTGACGCCGGGGGCCTTCGCTGCGAGCCTGACCGACACTCGTCGGGCCGCTCTAGAAGCCGCCAGCGACGAGCGGGGTTTTCGCGCGGCCCTCGAAGGGCTGGAGCTCGCGCTCCCGGTGCGGAGGGAGCTCGAGGAGGCCTTGCATGAGCTCGCGGCGAAGAGCGAAACTTTTGCCGTTCGCTCCTCGGCCGTCGAGGAAGACTCGGCTCAGCACTCCTTCGCCGGGCAACTGGAGAGTTTCCTCTTTGTCGCCACTCCCGACGTGCCCGGGAAGATCGTTGAGGTGTGGAAGTCGGCATTCACCGCCCGGGTGCTTGCCTATCGCCGAAATCACAATCTGGACCCGTCGGCCTCGGCCCCGGCCGTCCTCATTCAGCGAATGGTCAACGCCGAGGTCTCGGGTGTCGCCTTCAGCGCCGACCCGGTGACCGGCAGGCGCGGTGTCGCCGTGGTCAGCTCCGTCTATGGCCTCGGCACCGCCCTCGTCTCGGGGGACTGCAACGCCGACACCCATCACGTGGACCGGGACGGTCGCATCATCGCCTGCACCATTGCGGAAAAGATTGTTGCCCAGCGCTTTGGGAATGGCGAGCTCGCCTGGATTCCCGTTCCCGACAGCGACGTCCGGAGGCCTGCCCTCAGCGAGGCGCAGGTCCGCGAGATTGCGGGACTCGCCCGGGCGGCGGAGCGTTTCCAGGGCCGACCCCAGGATCTGGAGTGGGCCGTCGAGGATGGAATCCTCTACCTCCTCCAGTCCCGACCTATCACCGCCCTCGCGGCTCTCGCCGATCCCGACGACCGCCGCGCCGTCTGGGACAACAGCAATATCGCCGAGAGTTACAGCGGCATATCGACCCCGCTCACCTTCAGCTTTGCGAGACATGCCTACGAAGGGGTGTACCGCCAGTTCTGCCGGACCCTCCGCGTTCCCCGCAGACGGATGGAGGAGAACGATTCGATCTTCGCCACCATGATCGGCTGCATCCGGGGCCGGATCTACTACAACCTCCTCAACTGGTACCGGCTGCTCGCCATGTTGCCAGGCTATCGGGTGAACCGCGGCTTCATGGAGCAGATGATGGGCGTGAAGGAGAGGTTGCCCGAGGTCGTAGGAACCCCTGCCCTGCCAGGGCGGCGAGACCGGATTCGGGATTGCCTCCATCTCATGGCGATGATCGTGGGCCTGGTGGCCAAGCACCTTATGCTCAAGAAAACGATACGGAGATTCCGGCGCCGGGTGGACGGCGCCCTGGGGCGCGAACGCCCCGACCTTTCCCGCTATCTTCCGGGCGAGCTGGTCGGCCTCTATCGGGAATTGGAGAAGAAGCTCCTCACGCGCTGGGATGCACCCATAATCAATGATTTTTTCACCATGATCTTCGTGGGTCTGTTGCGCAAGGTATGCACCGCGTTGGGCGGCGACGGTGGAGGGGCCCTGGTCAATGATCTGCTGCGAGGCACGGACGGGATGGTCAGCACCGAGCCCGCTCGACTCATCGGGGAGATGGCGCGCCTCGCCGCCGAGAGCCCCCGATTGGCTGACCTGCTCCGGCGCGGCGAGCTCCGGGACTTCCTGGCCGAGCTTCCACGGCACGACGAGTTCCGGGCGCGGTATCTCGCCTATCTCCGACGCTTCGGCGACCGGTGCGTTAACGAGCTCAAGCTGGAGAGCCCAACGCTCCATGAGGATCCGCTTCCCCTCCTTCGGGCCGTCGGTGCCCTCGCCGAACGAGGGCCGAGTGCCGGACCATCAAAGAGCACCCCGGTCCCCGATCAGCTCACCGCCCGGGCCGAGGCGGAGGAGCGGATCGATTTCCAAATGGCCCGCCGGCCGGTCCGGCGGCTCCTGTTCCGCTGGATCCTCAAGAACGCTCGCGCTCGCGTCCGCGACCGCGAGAACCTGCGCTTTGAACGCACCCGGGTGTTCGGCCGGGTGCGGATGGTGTTCGTCGAGCTGGGGCGGCGACTCCACGGCCTCGATCTCTTGGAGGCACCGCGGGACATCTTCTTCCTGGAGGTCCAGGAAATCCTCGGCTTTGTCGAGGGTACCTCCACCTGCACCGACCTCAAGGGTCTGGTGCGCCTGAGGCGAAGGGAGTTAGAGGCCTACAGCCACATGGAGGCGCCCGGCGAGCGTTTTGAAAC
>JAGFXI010000336.1 GCA_017861095.1 Deltaproteobacteria bacterium
GGTGCTGGTCATGCTCCTGGCCCCCTTCCTGGGAAAGCCGATCCCGCTCCTACCCCTCCAACTCCTCTGGCTGAACCTCCTGACCGACGGCCTCATGGGCCTCGGCCTCGGGGTCGAACCGGCGGAGCGGAACACCATGGACCGGTCTCCCTACTCGCCGAAGGAGGGCGTGTTCAGCAGGGGTATGGGAAGGCACGTGGCCTGGGTGGGGGCGCTCATCGGGGTGATCACCCTCGGCGTAGGCACCTGGTACTTCTATACCGAACAGCCCACCTGGCAGACCATGGTCTTTACCACACTAGCTCTTGCCCAGGTGTGGCAGGCCCTCGCCACGCGGTCATTGCGAGACTCTCTTGCTAAAGTGGGTCTCTTCTCCAATCCGCTCCTCCTCACCATGGCCGTCCTTGTATTCGGTCTCCAGATGGCGGTGGTATAGCTTATCATGTCGTCATAATCGCGCTTGTTGCGATGACTGTGTTCCAAATCTGTTAGGGGGGAAATCGATTCCCTAAAAACACCGGCTTGCTTTACGTTGGCAAGTTTGGCAGCTAAGGCAAGAAGCTTCTCATTGTCATACCGCTTATAAAAATGTGCCTCTCCACTAAAGATCTTATCGATGTAATCTGAAAGACTCTGATAATCCTGACTAGTGACGTTGCGCGTTCGATTCCTGCCTTCCCTGAGAATGCCGAACACCCTCACAAGTTCACCCAGGCGCCATCCCATTTCATCCAATAGCTCGGCGGTCTTGCCCGGCTCCCGCTCCGTTGCAGGTGGCGTGCGCTCTGCAACCGCATGACCGGCGGCCTCCGTTAGTTGACTTCTCATCGCCGCTTGGTCAATTCTTGGCACCTTGCCGAAGCCAAGACGTTTCGCCAAGCCGGAAAGCAAATCATAAACAAAGTTCTGGTCATCCAGCTCCAACGCCTGGAGCATCGAAAGTGGAGACGGCAAGGATGCCTTTTTCTGGCCGGAATGGCATATGGGAATAATCGGAACGTGCTTTATCCAGCCGCAGCCCGTCTCAAAATTGATCCAAGGTCTGGAGAGTGAAGACGGGCTGCAGAGGACAATGAGAGCCGAAGCTGATCCCAGTGCACTCTCGATTTCCTCCAGCCACTTGCTCCCTGCCGGTATGTCATCCTTGTCGCTGCTCACAAAGACGTCACATTGGCCGGCGAAGGAGGACTCAATCCAGTCCTTCAGGACATGAGCCAATGGTGCCTCTTCACTTATGTGACTGATGAAGACTCGCATTAGCAACCCCGTTTTCTTGCTGCCTCCGGGCGGCTTACCGGCTGCGGGACGCGTTCCCCATTCTCACGGCCAAACCTCCCCGCCTCTGCCGGCTCAACCAGTGTGGGAAAATCCGGAGAGAAGAGGTAGCCCCTCTTGCAGGCGTTCCAAGAAACCCTCACGGGCTCATAAGAACCAGCGGTAATGGCTCACATCGAGCTTCCGTGTCGCTACCTCCCGGCCGATCCGCCGAACCTTGGCAATGTGCTCCACGGAGTCGAGCTTCTGCACGTCCTTCCTTTCTCACCAGAGCGTGGTGGTGTCGAGCACGTAGACCAGACCGGATCGATTGTTGACTTCCTCATACATGTGCTTGGTGCCCCCCGGACCGTCCCCGCCTTTGCGATTCCAGAGGCAGATGAAGTTCACCTTCTCCGGGCCCCGGGCGAGGGCGGAGTAGAGCTGCCAGACATTGTTCCGTTCGTAAGGGTTGGCGTTCTTCGGCAGGGGGCCGAGCTCCTCCGGCATGATCAGCAGCCGGGTGAGAGGGTTCTTCTTCACGGTATAGTAGCGCTCGCGCCACTGCTCTCCCGCAAAGGTTACCGATTTCTGAAGGAAGGTGGGCTCGGCGAAGGGGATCCTGATCTCCAGGCGAAGCCCGAGCTCGAGGGCGGCTTCGGCGAAGAGGAGGTCGCCGCCGCAAGCACCCCCACAGAGGCCCAGGTCTTCCTGCCCGGCCCCGAGTTGAGAGAGCGTTTCACTGATCGCCCGGGCGGCGATCGGTTCCTTATCCGGCGGGAAACGGGGTGCAGGTCGATCGGGTGCATCGATCATGTGACCGCTGAAGAGGAGGACCCGCCGGGGAACCCAGGGGGCCTTGAGTTCTTCCGCGGCCTTGTCAAGAATGCCAGGGGCGGCACCGACCTCGCCCGGTCTGAAGGCAAGGTCACGGAGGATCTCAAGCTGCCGGCGGCTTTCGAGATCGGTTGGGTCAATGGCGAGGGCTTTTTCGTACTGCTCCAGGGCGAACTTCACCTGGCCGGACTCCTGGAGAGCCTTCCCGACCTTGCGGCAGGCATCGAGCCTGATGGCCTGAACTGGGGCCTCATCGGCGAGAACCAAAATGTCTCCAGGCCTGTTCTTCTTCAGGGCGGCCTGGACACGGCGCTTCCACTGCTTTTCCTTCTCCTCGAACTCCACGGTCTACCTCACTTAAAAGTGTACGGTGGGCATCGCCCCCAGAAAAGAATCACTCCACCTTCTCCCAGTCCGCGGGGTCGATGGCTACCGGCGAGGAGCGTTTGTTGATTCTCCCTGGCCGTCCTCAAACGTACGGTCATACCGCGCGCCGACCCCCGCTGGCTGGGTGCCGTTGACGGGGTCCTTGCCGGGCGACAAGAGATCCATGGTCGCTGCTTTCTGGGGTGCGAGGACCACAGGGGGTCCTAGGTTTATGCTGTTCCTTGAAATGATATCCTACTTCATCCAGGGGATAGCAACAAGACTCTCCAGACACCGTATAGAGTGCCTTGAGCAGGACGGTGGGATTCCTTCTTGGTGCGCGGTGCCCATCCTCCATTTCTGATACCATTTGCAAGACCTCACCAAATCTACTATAAATATCCGCACGGAACGAGGATGGAAAAAAGACGACGGGAATGAGCCTCCCAGATTGGGGTATGGAGGTTACGCACATATGACATCAGGGAAGAAGAAGGGATCCCAGATCGTTATCGACAGTCTCATCGAGGCCGGTGTGGAACAGATCTTCGGCTTTCCCGGCGGCGCGGTCATACCCTTGTACGACGTGCTCTACGATGCGCCGCTGAAACACATCCTCGCCCGCCACGAGCAGGGTGCCGCCCATGCCGCCGACGGCTACGCCCGGGCCACCGGGAAGGTGGGGGTCTGCATCGCCACATCGGGTCCGGGGGCGACCAACCTGGTCACCGGGCTGTTTACGGCGCAGATGGACTCCGTCCCCATGGTCGCCATTACCGGACAGGTGCCCCTGGCGGCCATCGGCCATGACAGCTTCCAGGAGGCGGACATCTACGGAATCAGCATCCCGATCACCAAGTACAACTACCTGGTGAAGAACGTGGAGGATCTCCAGCGGGTGATCAACGAGGCCTTCTACATTGCCAGCACCGGGAGGAAGGGTGTCGTTCTCGTTGACATCCCGAGGGACATACAGACGACCGAGGTGAAGCCCAAGAAGCTCGGGCCGGTGGAGATACCCGGTTATCTCGAGCC
>JAGFXI010000337.1 GCA_017861095.1 Deltaproteobacteria bacterium
TCGGAATACCTCCTTCAACTTCTGCTCGGCGACGGCGGGATTCCGCTGGCGCACTGAGGTGGCAACGAAGCCGAAGCCCAGGCCTTTCTCGGTCTTGACGATCACCTCATCCCCCTCTTTGAGGACGAAGTGCCCAGGGTCGAAGTGGTAAATCTTGCAGCCTTTTTTGAAACAAATGCCTACGATTTTATCCATGGGCCGCTCGTATGAAAGGTTGCTGCTCCAGAGCCGGCAGGAGAGGCTGGTGCCACAGGGAGTCCTTCCCCGTCCCGGCACGGAGGGCAAAGAATAGCGCCTCCAGAGAGGAACGCTTGTTCAGATGTTGATGCCTGAGGGCTCTCTGCAAGGCGCAGAGGGTATCGAACAACCGTGGTATGTCTTGAGGATCGAAGCGGGCCGCTACTGCGCCGAGTTGACCAAAGAGATCCTGGTTGATGAGAGTCTCGGTACGGGCTGCCTCGAGGTGGGCGACGAGCAGGTCTCGAGCCCACATCTTCACCCACTCGAGATCTTCGCTCAGATCGCCCCTGTCGCCGCTCCACTTTTCTGCCGCTGCCAGGACCTCGGTGGGGGCTAGGTCTTTGATTCGGGCCGTCGTCTCCAGAAGCTGGCGGCGCCGGTTGAACTCCTCCTCATCGAGGAAGGTGAGGGCGCGGGAGAGGCTCCCACCGGCCAGGGAGGCCACCAGATCGGCCCGGTCGGGCGACACAGCGTGGACGGCTCTCAGGTGCGCAGCGATGGCCGTGCGGGTGAGCGGCTGGAAACGAAGGCAAAGGCAGCGGGAGGCGATCGTGGGAAGGAGCGCAGTTGAGTCAGGCGCCGTCAGAATGAAGAGGTTGTCCGGGGGCGGCTCTTCCAGAATCTTGAGCAGGGCGTTCGCCGCCTCGGTCCTCATCGTCTCCGCGTCATGGATGAGAATCACCCGTTTGCCCCCTTCCAGCGGCCGAAAGCGAAGGCGTCGCTGAAGGTCCCGTATCCTGTCGATCCTGATGAACTGACCCTCTCTCTCTACCAAGAGGAGATCGGGGTGGTTGCCGCTTGCCATCTTCCGGCACGAGAGGCACCGGTCGCACGCATCGCCCAGGCTCGCGCTCTCACAGTTCAGGACCCTCGCCAGGGCAAGCGCAGTGCGCCGCTTACCCACGCCATCGAGGCCGGTGAAGAGAAGGGCATGGGGAAGACGGCCGTGCCGGAGGGCTTGACGCAACAGACGGATCACTCGATCCTGCCCGATGATTTCAGAAAATCCCATACCCTACCCGCTTCCTTTCTGCCAAACCACTCCGCCTGACCGATCCGTTCCATTCGTCCATCGTTCGATAGAGGGCTCCAAGAGGCTGAGGATCTCCTCATGGACCTGATCCGGATCCAGGGTGGCATCGAGAACTTTGATTCGAACCGCATCCTGCTCGGCCAACCTCAAGTACCCTTCGCGCACCCGAAGATGAAACTCCTGAACCTGACGCTCGAACCGATCCTCCCGCTCCGGCGAGGCGCCGGCAAGGATTCTCCTTTGCGCTCGGTCCAACCCAACCTCTACCGAGCAGTCGAGGAGGAGGGTGAGATCGGGCCAGACCCCCTGGGTGGCGACGAGGTTCAACCGGTGAACGAGGTCCAAGTTCTGGCCTCTCCCGTACCCCTGGTATGCGGTGGTGGCGTCGGCGAAGCGATCACAGACAACCCACCGGCCGGACGCCAGGGCCGGTTGGATCACCTCAGCCACATGCTGAGCCCGGTCGGCAGCGTAGAGCAGGAGCTCCGTAAGGCCCTCCATTTCGCCGTGGTCGCGGTCGAGGAGCATGCGGCGAATGTAGCCCCCAAGCCGGGTGCCGCCGGGCTCCCTGGTGACGACATGGGGGACACGGCGCTCCTCCAGGAACCGGGCCAGGCGTTCCACCTGGGTTGTCTTCCCGCACCCCTCGATGCCCTCCAAGGTGATGAACACGGCCGTTATCGCTCCTCGCCCCCGGGAACCGAGGGCGTCTGGTCGAGCAGACTGTAATTGAACGAGCGTTCCCCGTGCCGGCCTGTCTCCGGAGGCGGATGGTCGTCTGGGGTACCTCCCTTGAAGATAAACCGGTCATAGACCCGCTGGAAGGTGGTCCAGCGGGAGGGGATCGCCCGCTCCGCCTCCAGGAGGCGGGACAGGTGGTTCATCTTGGCGTCCAGATCATCGGCGTAGTGAAGAGCGAAGGCCTCGGGCGTCTTAGGCCGCTTGGGGGAACCAAAGTCGTACTCGCCATGATGGCTGATGATGAGGTGCTGAAGGACCAGGGCGAGCCCCGGAGGAAATCCCCGAGTCTGGCTGATTTTTTCCACCACCCGCTGGACGCCGAGCACCACGTGTCCCAGGAGCCGACCGGCATCGGTGTAGTCGAGAGCGGTATCGTGGGTGAGTTCCTCAAGTTTTCCCACATCGTGGAGGATGCCGGCGGTGATGAGGAGATCCCGATCCAGGGTGGGATAGTGGTCGCACAACCGCTCCAGGAGTAGAGTCACCGAAACGGTGTGTTCCAGGAGTCCACCGAGGTAGGCGTGGTGCATAGATTTCGCCGCCGGGGCCTCTTTCATCTGTCGGGAGAAGCTCCGATCCGTGATGAAGTGCTGGAGCAGGCGCGTCAGGTGCGGATTCTGCACCTTAGCTGCAAGCTCCCTCAGCATCTTCCAGAGCTGTTCCGGGTCCTCGGCGCTCCTCGGGAGAAAGGCTCCGGGATCCACCTCCTCGCGAGGAATTCGTTCGATCTCAGTGATGTTGACCTGGAGCTGCTCACGGTACCGCTCCACCCTGCCACGGACCCGCACTACGTCGTTGACCCCGAAGGCGCCGTCCAGCTCTGCGGCCCGTTCCCAGACCCGACCCTCCATCTCGCCGGTTCGATCGGCTAGGCGCACACTCAGGAACGGGGCTCCACTTCGCGTGCTCCCCAACGACTTGGCCTTGACGAGAAAGGGACTGGTGAGGGCCTCGTTCTCTCTCAGCTCGTGGACGAATCGTTTCTGGTTCATGGCAGGATTCCCGTGGTGTCTGAACGTCAAAGACTTCCTATTCTACTTAAGCCGACGGATAAGTCAAAGTTTGTCTAACACCGGTACGCTGTTGAGAAACCCTCGCTGGCCCGCATTATTCACGAGACGCCCCTAGCGAGGTCGTGGAGATGGTCGTGCCACCGGGCAACCACAGGGGCTTGGACTCGGAATGTTCAAGAGCCGGGGCCCCTCAGATTCGGGCTGCCGCACATCACCCATTCGCGGCTGGAAGCCGCTCCCACAGGCGCAGCCTACAGCTGTGACGATGTACTGCATCGTCTCCGTATCCAGGGCGACACCGAGCTCACCCGCGAGGGCCACCGCGCCCTTGGCTCCCAGTTCAATGAAGACCCCCTTCACCTCGAGCCGGGTGCCGTCACTCAGCATCACCGCCTCCACCTCCCGGTCGCCGAGGATCTTGGTGACCTTGCGACCTTCGTGGAGATGGACCGAGCTTTGACGAATCTGGTGATCTAGAACCTCAGAGACCTGGAGACCCCCCGAGATGAGATGCACGTCGCTGGCGTAGAGAAGGAGCGTGAGGGCCCCAGAGGCCGCAGCGCTGCCGTTTCCCACCACTGCCACGGGTTGAGCGCGGAAGAAGTTAGCGTCGCACTCGACACAGTAGCTCACACCTCGTCCGAGGAGTTCTTTCTCTCCCGGGACATTGAGCTTGTTCCGCGACACGCCCATGGCGAGGATGAGCGCCCGGCTGCGAAAGGTGGTCCCGCTTTCGGTCTTGGCGAGAAACCACGGCTCCTCCCTCCAGAGCTTCATCACATCCTCATCGGCGAAGGAGGTGCCGGCCCGTTCAGCCTGACTCCTCCCTTGACCGAGCAGCTCCTCACCTGCTACCTTCCCCATGCAGCAGTAGTTCTCGATATGAGCTCGGTAGAGGCTGCTGGTCTGGGTTCTTCCTAGAACGACCACGGCCACCTTGGCGCGGGTCGCGTGAATAGCTGCCTGCAAACCCGCGGGCCCACTGCCCAGGATCATGACATCATATTCACCACTCGGCATCGGTGCCTCCTCGGTTGATATTGTCGGTTAGCGTGACTATTATACGAGACGGGTCGAATGGATCCCGGCTGCGTATGAGCGACCAAGCTTCGTTTGCTGGTCCAGTCGCTGATGCATCTTAAACCCGGCCGAGGGAACAGACAACCGGGTCCAGTAAGGAGTGACCATGGCCGAAATCAAGAGTACCCTCGATCTCGTCCTCGAAAGAACCAGACACCTCACTCTCTCTGCCGTCGAGAAAGGGGAGATCGAGGTCAGGGAGGCGCTCAAGAAGGTGTCCGGTTACCTCTCCCGGTACCGCGACGGGGTGCTCAGTTTGGAAGCACTCTTGAAGGAGATGCGGGGCCTCGCGCCTGAAATTCGCGATCGCGTGCGAGGCGAGATGGCCCGACAGATGAGCCTCGCCCTAAACCTCTCACCGGACACGGATACGCTCATACCGGCGCTGGAAGCGCTGGCCGATCCAGGGTGGACGGATCTCCTGGCAGGCGTGAGACAATGTCGAACCGAGGTCAGGGAGGCGCTGACGGCGGCCAGGGGAAGCGCTGAAGGGCGGGTGCTGGCCGAGCTGGCGGCTGCCGGCATACGAGGCTCGGCAGTGGCCGTCAAGATAGAAGGCGATCAGCCATGGATCGCCATGAAACAGAAACTGATGAAGCCCTGTGAAGAGCGGCTCGAGAGGCTCCGCCGAGCCCTCGCCGCCTGACCCTCCATCCAAGGGCCTTCCTTTGTCGGACGCGAGGAGAGGGCGGCGCGGCCGGCCCAGCCTGAAGACCTCGGTCAATCTGGGGCTAGATAAAGCGGAAGAAGGTACTACGGACTAGGTAGAAGTTCTCCTTGACTGCTGCCTTACCACGAAGCACGGGACCATGTCCCGGAAGGAGCAGCTCCACGTCGAGCTCGGTGAGCCGGTCGATGCTCGCCTTGAGGAGGGCTCCGCGCCCGCCCGGCAGATCCGTTCGTCCGAGGCTCTGGCTGAAGATGACGTCGCCGGTGACGAGCGCCTTGGCTTCGGGCCAGTAAAGACAAATGCTCCCGGGTGCATGGCCCGGGGTGTAGATCACCTGGAAACGGTGGTCACCTACCTCCAGCTCTCCTTCCACCAGGTGGAAGTCCACGCGATAAGGGGGCGGGCGGAGGCCCATCATTCGGAAGAGCATGGCGCCCTGCTCCTCCATGAAGCTTTCGGCCTCCGCGTGCATGGCGATTCTGGTCTCGAGATCAAGAAAATTCTGTACCCCTTCGAAGTGATCCGGGTGGGGGTGGGTGGTCACGACGAGTTTGATATCGGAAGGCTTGAACCCATCTTCGAGCATCCCGGCCTTCAGCTGAGGGAAGAGGTGGTGATGGCCCGGGTCGATGAGCATGGGTACCTTGCCGTCGACAAGGTAGGAATTGCAGTTATTCTCTGCCATGCTCTCCCAGGGATAAGCGAAGAGGTGATCTGAAAGTTTCATGTGCTACGGCTCCGTGGATTCGATGGGGCCCTCGGGAGTAACGAGCGTTAGGGAGAGATGAATCTGCGCGATCTCTCCCTTGACGGATTGACGAACCTCACATCCTACTTTCTCGAAGACGGCGAGCGCTCCCTGGTTGTTGGCGTCGACGTAGGCAACGAAGCTCGCGATCCGCTTGCTTCTCGCAATCTGCACCAGATGTCGGAGCAGAAATGAGGCGAGCCCCTTACCCTGCCAGTCTGGATGAACGGCGAAATCGACCTCGGCGGTGCGCGTTTCCTCATCGAGGAGATAGCGGCCGAGGGCAGCGACTCTTTCGGCTCCCGGAGGCCCGACCACTCCAACGACGCACATGGCTTTCTCGTAGTCCACGTTCAGGAAGGCCTGTACGTCGAGGCGGGGAAAGACCTTCATGACGGAGAGGAAGCGGACGTAGTGGCCATGCTGCGGGAGACCCCGGAAGAATTCCTTGAGGCTTTTCTCATCCGTGGGTTTGATGGGTCTGAACAAGACCTTGCTGCCGTCCCTGAGGGTCGGGGTTATCTCCCACCGGTCCGGGTACTGGGCTGCAGCGGCGGGCCGGACCTCCCGGTCCTCGTAGAGATGGTAGATTCTCTGGGCAGCCTCGAGCAGCTCCTCGCGGAACTGGGGATGGGCGATACTGATCAGGGCGAGGGCTCGCTCCCGCACGGTCTTGCCGTGAAGATTTACGGCGCCGAATTC
>JAGFXI010000338.1 GCA_017861095.1 Deltaproteobacteria bacterium
GTCACAGGTGGCAAGCTCTCTGTCCCAGTCGTAGCTGAAGCCCATACGCTTCAACTGCGCCTTCATCTGGGCGATGTTGTTGTAGGTCCAGGTCGCCGGATGGGTCTTCGCCTTGATTGCCGCGTTTTCCGCCGGCATGCCGAAGGCGTCCCAACCCATGGGGTGAAGGACGTTGAATCCCCTCATGGTCTTGTAACGACCCACCACATCACCAATGGTGTAGTTGCGGACGTGCCCCATGTGAATGCGCCCGGAGGGGTAGGGAAACATCTCCAGCAGGTAATACTTCGGCTTGCGAGCGTCTTCGATGATGGCGAAAAGTCGGTGTTCTTCCCAGAAACGCTGCCACTTCGGTTCAATTTCACTGGGACTATACTTGGGCTCCATGCTCACTCCCCTGTCTTTCGCCAAAGTCGTTGCTCCCCCTCCCCCCCAGCGCGGTCCTGGCCTTTCTCATCTTGGAAGGAGATGCGCTGCCACAATCACACAGACGCGCTGACGCGGGAGGCCGGGTGATCTGCAAAGCAACCCGCATCCGGCGCCATCTCATGATCCGTCAGCGTCGCCTCCGGTCTCGGCGGCTTCGCGAGACGCTGCCCCTTTCTCATCCTGGCCGCCTCCCTCCCCCCCGGCTCGGAGATGGAAGCGGATCCGGTCGAGGATGCCGTTGACGAAGGCGCCCGAGTCTTCGGTGCCAAACTTCTTCGCAAGCTCTACCGCCTCGTTGATGGAGACCTTGGCGGGAATGTCAGGGCGACACAGGAGCTCGTAGATGGCCAGCCGCAGGACGTTTCGATCCACCATGGACATGCGATCGAGGCGCCAGTGCTCGGAGAACTGACTGATAAGGCTGTCTATTTGATCGAGGTGGGCGTGTATCCCGTCGAGAAGCTCCTTGGCGAACAGCTTACTCGCCTCGGAGCCGCCAAAGTGCTCGCAGAAGATCTGGAATGCCTCGGTAATGCTCACGCCGCTCAAGTCGGCCTGATAGAGGACCTTGACCGCCATCTCTCGGGAACGCCGTCGCCTCGCCATGGTGCTCGCTGTCAACCGAGTTTCTTCATGAGGTTGGCCATCTCAATGGCGGCCTGAGCGGCGTCCCAGCCCTTGTTGCCCGCTTTGGAGCCGGCTCGCTCGATGGCCTGCTCGATGCTGTCCGTGGTGAGCACGCCGAAAGTGACGGGAATACCGTGGTCGAGGCTCACTGCGGCGATGCCCTTGGATACCTCGGCACTCACGTATTCGAAGTGCGGGGTGCTGCCGCGGATCACCGCCCCGAGACAAACGATGGCGTCACATGTCTGCTTTGCCGCGAGTTTCTTGGCAGTAAGTGGTATCTCCCAGGCACCGGGAACCTTTACCACTTGGATGTCCCCATCCAGCGCCCCACTGCGCACGAGGGCGTCAAGGGCTCCTCCCAGCAAGCGCTCAGAGATGAAGTCGTTGAAACGGCTGACGATGATGGCAAATTTCAGCCCTTTCGCCTGCAGATTCCCTTCCACGATCTTCGGCATGCCGTCCTCCCTTTCCTCGACCCCCAGCCCGCGTTAGACACGGGACGCCGTCGTGAGATCGTCGAGATGGTCGTGCTATCGGGCAAACATCCCGCGGCACCGCGAGACTCGGAAGTTGAGGCGTACCTTATCAGTACGTCGCAAGGATCGAGACCCGGGGACGCCCGGGTTCCGGTTGGGCAGATCGGGGCGGCGCCGCGGGCGGGGTGGTCTACGACGCAAAGCGCATCCGGAGCATCTACCTTCCTTCGCCGACAGGAAGGCCCCCCGGGCTTTCCACCACAACCCCGCCGAAAACCGCGGCCTCCCTCTTCACTATCAATGGCGCGAGCACGCCCTGGCGTGACACCTTTGCAGAGCAGACTGCCCTGCCTCTAACCGCTCCGCCGAGAGGACAACCCTATCCCCGGTCGCGGCAGGTGGTTCGTGCATAATGCGGGTTAGCGCCCTCTCCTCCTCGGAGACCAACAGCGCGTGTCGGGAGGAGAACCCCACGGCGGGAAACTCGCCGCTTCCCCGGCCACCTCTCACTGAGACCGTCCGGCGATCCGCGTCAGTCTAATAGTTCTCTTTCTGTCTGGCAAGGTCCAAGAGATGGCCCATCTTGGAGCACTTGGTCCGCAGGTAATTGATGTTACAGGGGTTCGGGGGTATCTCGATGGGCACCCGTTCGACGATGGTAATGCCATAGCCGTCGAGCCCCACGATCTTTTTCGGGTTGTTGGTCATCAACCGCATCTTGCGCACGCCGAGATCCACTAGAATCTGGGCGCCGATGCCGTAATCCCGGAGGTCGGCCTTGAACCCTAGGGCCTCGTTCGCCTCCACCGTGTCCTTGCCCTGATCTTGCAGGGCATAGGCCCTGAGCTTGTTGACCAGCCCGATGCCCCGGCCCTCGTGGTTGGTGATGTAGAGGATAACTCCCTTGCCCTCATCGTGGATCATCTCCATGGATCGCCGAAGCTGCTCCCCGCAGTCGCAGCGAAGGGAGCCGAGGATGTCGCCGGTGAGGCACTCGGAGTGCACCCGCACGAGCACCGCCTCGTCCGGGTCGATCTCCCCCTTCACCAGGGCGAGGTGCTGGCTGGTGTCGATATCGTTGACGTACGCGACGGCCCTGAACTCCCCACCGAAAAGAGTGGGAAGGCCTGTCTCGGCGGCACGGTGAACAAAGCTCTCCCGGCGCATCCGGTATTCGATGATGTCGGCGATGGTAACGATCTTGAGCCCATGTTGAGCCGCAACGATCTCGAGGTCCGGCATCCGCGCCATGGTCCCGTCGTCCTTCATGATCTCGCAGATCACCCCGGCGGGCTTTAGTCCCGCCAGACGGGCCAGATCGACAGAGCCTTCGGTCTGGCCGGTGCGAACGAGAACACCGCCCTTCTTGGCCCGCAGCGGGAACACATGACCGGGGCTAACCAGATCCCCCGGCCTGGCGTTCTCGGCCACGGCGGTGAGAATGGTTGTGGCCCGATCCGCCGCCGAAATACCAGTGGTGACCCCCCGTCTAGCCTCAATGGACACCAGAAAGGCGGTCCCATACTTAGACTGATTATCGGAGACCATCATGGGCAACTGGACCTTGTCGACCATGCTCGGGCTCAGGGAAAGACAGATAAGGCCGCGGCCGTATCTGGCCATGAAATTGATCGCCTCCGGCGTCGCCTTCTCTGCGGCCATGCAGAGATCGCCCTCATTCTCCCGATCCTCGTCATCAACGAGGATGATCATCTTCCCGGCCCTGATGTCTTCCAGGGC
>JAGFXI010000339.1 GCA_017861095.1 Deltaproteobacteria bacterium
GAAAAATGATCTGGTCGCGGTTTACAAGGCCTATGCGGCCACGGGCAAGCCGGGGAAGGCCGGGACCATCATGTACGCCATGGGCTTCTGCCAGCACACCGTCGGCGTCCAGAACATCAGGGCCATGTCCATCATCCAGCTCCTCCTCGGCAACATGGGTGTCGCCGGCGGCGGCGTCAACGCCCTCCGCGGCGAGTCGAACGTCCAGGGCTCCACGGACCAAGGCCTGCTCTTCCACATCTGGCCCGGCTACGTGGCCTCGCCCAAGGCCTCGGAGACGACACTCGCCATCTTCAACGAGAAGCGGACGCCCAAGACCAAGGATCCCATGAGTGTCAACTGGCTGAGCAACTTGCCCAAGTACTCGGTGAGCTACCTCAAGGCCATGTTCGGGGATGCAGCGACTCCCGAGAACGAGTTCGGCTACGGCTGGATGCCGAAGTGCGACGACGGCAAGTCCTATACCTGGCTCGATCTCTTTGATGCCATGTACCAGGGGCAGTTCACCGGCTTCTTCGCCTGGGGCCAGAACCCAGCCTGCTCCGGTGCGAACGCCAACAAGACCCGCGAGGCGATGACCAAGCTGGACTGGATGGTAAACATCAACCTCTTCGACAACGAGACCGGCTCCTTCTGGAAGGGCCCGGGCATGGATCCCAAAAAGATCAAGACCGAGGTCTTCTTCCTGCCCTGCGCCGCTTCGATGGAGAAGGAGGGCTCTCTCAGCAATAGCGGCCGCTGGATGCAGTGGCGTTACAAGGCAGCGAACCCACCCGGGGATGCCAAACCCGACGGCGACATCGTGGTCGAGCTCTTCGACACGATCCGGGAGCTCTACAAGAAAGAGGGAGGCGCCTACCCTGATCCCATCCTCAAACTGAAGTGGGACTACACCACGAACGGTCAGTTCGATCCTCACAAGGTGGCCAAGCAGATCAACGGCTACTTCCTGAAGGATGTGAAGATCGGAGATACGACGTACAAGCAGGGCACCCTGGTGCCGGCCTTTCCCATGCTCCAGGCGGACGGCTCCACCTCGTGCGGCAACTGGATCTACTGCGCCAGTTACACGGACAAGGGGAACATGGCGGCGCGCCGGGGCACCCAGGACAAGTCCGGCATCGGTCTGTACTCCGAGTGGGCCTGGTGCTGGCCGGTGAACCGGAGGATCATCTACAACCGGGCCTCGGTGGATCGCTACGGCAACCCGTGGAACAAGGAGCGCGCCGTGATCCGCTGGACCGGGGACAAGTGGGAAGGCGATGTGCCTGACGGCCCGGCACCGCCGATGTTTCTAGCGGACGGGAAGCCAAACCCGAACGGCAAGTATCCCTTCATCATGAAGCCTGAAGGTTTTGCCAACATCTTCGGACCGGGGCTCGCCGACGGGCCTTTCCCAGAGCACTATGAGCCGCTCGAGTGTCCCATCGAGAAGAACCCGATGAGCGGCCAGTTCATCAACCCGACCATCAAGCAGTTCGGTACGGCTCACGACAAGCGTGCCACCTGCGATCCACGCTATCCCATCGTGGGGACGACCTACCGGGTCACCGAGCACTGGCAGACGGGCCTCATGACCCGGTATCAGCCCTGGCTCCTCGAGGCGGAGCCCCAGCAATTCTGCGAGATGAGCGAGGAGCTGGCCAAGCTCAGGGAAATCAAGAACGGGGACAAGGTGATCGTGGAGTCGGCCCGCGGAAAGGTAGTGGCGGTGGCGATCGTGACCAAGCGCTTCCGTCCTTTCACTATCGACGGTACCACAGTTCACCAGGTCGGCCTGCCCTGGCACTACGGCTGGATGACGCCCAAGGAAGGCGGTGACAGCACCAACCTGCTCACGCCCTCCGTTGGCGATCCCAACACCAGGATCCCGGAAACCAAGGCCTTTATGGTCAACGTCAGGAAGGCGTAGAAGGAGGTGAGATCTGAATGGCTGACAAGACCTTTTTCATCGATACCACCAAGTGCACGGCGTGCCGCGGCTGCCAGATCGCGTGCAAGCAATGGAACAAGCTGCCGGCTACCGAGACGCACAATTGGGGGAGTCACCAGAATCCGGCAGATCTCTCCTTCGACACCTTCAAGCTCGTGCGGTTCAGCGAGGTGGTCTCAGGGGGCAAGCTGAACTGGTACTTCTTCCCAGATCAGTGCCGCCATTGTCTCGAGCCGCCCTGCAAGGACACGGCCGAAGGCTACGTAGAAGGGGCGATCCTGAAGGATGAGGCGACCGGTGCCATCATTTATACCGATAAGTCCCGGGAGCTGGACGAGGCTGCCGCCGAGGCGGTCCGGCAGTCGTGCCCATACGATATTCCCCGGCGAGACAAGGCCAGCGGCCGTCTCGCCAAGTGTACGATGTGCATCGACCGGGTGGGGAACGGCCTGCCGCCGGCGTGCGTGAAGTCATGTCCCACCGGGACCATGAACTTTGGCGACCGGAAGGCCATGCTCGAGCTCGCGAACAAGCGGCTCGACGAGGTGAAGAAGCAGTACGCCAAGGCACAGCTCCTCGATACCGACATGGTGCGGGTGGTGTTCCTGGTGGTGGACGATCCGAAGGTCTACCACAAGTTCGCCATCGCTCGGAACGATGTGGGCATCAGCCGCAAGCTGGCCCTGCGCAGGCTCATCCGTCCTGCGGCTGCGCTGATTGCCGGCCTTACCATGGCGGCGGGGGCTGCTGCCGAAAACTCTCGGTCCGAATAGGATCATAAACGAGCAGGGGAGGGACGGACGTCCCTCCCCTCTTTTTTTTCTGCAAATCTACCGCAGACGAACGGAGTCTTGTAGGAGGGACTTCCCGTTGCGATAATAGGGTGCGACATCGAGCATACTCGCCCTAATGTGTCGCCCGAGCGACCCGGAAGGAGAAAAAGAGGAACATGGGCACAGATCTTAATGTAATCTATCAACTCATGATCGAAAGACTAAAGGAATTCAGAAAGAAGAATCCTGAGCTCGGGGAAATCATCGCCTTCTGCGAGAGGGTCCTTGACCTCCAAGAGGAGATCCAGCCGCGAATTTCCCTTCCTGCGATCAAGCAGGATCGGAAGCGCATGGCGGTCAAGGTCCGAGAGGGGTTCCCTCTCCTGCAGCGGGAAGATCTTCCGGTGGACTCCGAGCGCAGCGCCGAACTCTTTGAGAGACTCTGCGGGATCGGCCTCGATGAAAACCCGGTTCTGGCGGAGGCGGCCAAAGGCCTGAGGGAGGCGATGGATTCCTCCAGGTTGAATTTCGGACCCCTTTTTTCCGCCGTGATGCAGGACGACGA
>JAGFXI010000340.1 GCA_017861095.1 Deltaproteobacteria bacterium
CCTCGCAAGATCTCCCAGGCGTCCGATCGGACCCAGCTCCGGTGAGATCGAATGATCTCGGAAAATCCGCCGCGGAAGGGGACCTCATAGGCCTCTGGAGTGTACATGGCGGGAACGAAAAGGACGAGATTCTTGACCTCGTGGAGCCGGGTGAGCTTTACCGCAGTGTAGCCGCTCATGCTCGCGCCGATGAGGGTCAACGGCTCCTTCAGGCAGGTCTCGATGACTTGCGAGGCTTGCAGGGTCCTCTCTCTGAGGCTGGAGCGGCCGAGCTCTCCCCCCGTCTCGCCGTGGCCGATGAAGTCGAAGGAGCAGGTGGGGAGCCCCTCGGCGTGGAGCCCCCTCCGGAGGCGGCGGAATCTCTTCCGGTGCGACGTGCCGGCGCCGTGCAGCACAATGGTGCTGCACGGTTCCGATGCCAGGTCGCCCGCCAAGACATGATCCTCGAAGGGAATTCGAAACTCCCGAATCATAGGCTGATTTTACCGCTCTACATGTGCTCGTCGTCATCGCTTTCATACTCAACCTGATTGCGCCGGTCAAGGTGAGCTCAGGTTTGCCCTCAAGTCCGCCAGAACGACGTGTGTAAGGGATTGATCGGTGATTTAGGGTAGGCAGCGCGCACCACTCTGCAGGGCGGGCGGCGGCGGATACGCCCCAAGCGCCCTCCAAGGGCAGGAGAATAAACCGAGGGGTGGTCAAAGCGCTTGACACCCATGGAAAAGCGAGTTCTTATCATCTACCAATCCATCCAAGTTTTACGCCCCCGATGAACAGTGACGAGAAGGAGACGGCCATGAGCACAGGCAGGGAGCGTTCGATATCGGCGACGGTTCGTGTCGCCGAGGCAGTGATCCGCGAGGACATTCTCGAGAGGTTCCCAGGGCTCTTCGGGACCAAGACGATAAACGGCCGAGAGGTGAAGGTCGAAGAGGCGATTGCCGCATTCACCCGAGAGCTTGACCCCGAGATCGCCGCGGCCCTCACTGCGCGCCGGGCGCTCCTGCGGTCTCCAGCGCCGGTCCGGAAGAAATATGCCTGGCCGAAGTGGGACGATACGTTCGAGGATCCCGTAACGGGGCAGTTCTGGACCTTTCGCCGGATCGTCCAAGGCCTGATCGATAACTTTCTCGGTCGGGAGAGCGACTCGCGCTGGCGGCTCAATGACGAGGTGCCCATCCCGAAGGACGCCCACCCGTTGACGAATCCCGGCCTGGAGCTCACCGGGCCGTGGCATCCGCTGGACATGGCTTTCAACGCGTTAAATAGCCCGGCGCCCATGAATATGCCGGACTTTGAAGACGCCGCGCCGCCCCATTTCCGGCCCGCGGGCACGCCCAGGAACGAGCCCTTGGGGATTTTTGCGGCCCTGGAGAACGCCAAAGAGATTTTCGAAGGCCGTTGGGCGGAGCGCCCCTACGAGGTGGTGAAGAAAGGCCGAACGCGAGCGTACAGGATCAATAAGTCCCCGGCCGAGTGGCCGACCCGGTTCGCTCGGCCTCCCGGCATCCACGTGCGGTACGGTCACATCACCGTTGACGGCCGACCGGCGCCCGGCATGATTCCCATCACCCTCCTCTGGGCGCTCAACAACTACGGGTCCCTCACCCGCCTCGGCACCGGCCTCTACTACTACCTCCCGAAGACCCAGACCCCTCAGGAGGCTCTCATCGTGGAGAAGCTTCTGGTGCGGCTGGAAGGCCTGATCGGCGTCCAACCTGGCACGATCAAGATCAAAGTCCTCTATGAGGAGGGGAATGGGGGGCGGTTCTTGCCGGCGATCGCCTGGGTCTTCCGGCGCAGGCTCCTCGGGACGAACGTCGGCCGCTGGGACTACCTTGCGAGCATCATCGAGATGTGGAAAGACGACCCGCGGGGCGTCTTTCCGGATCCGCAGTCGATCGGCATGGCCTCCCCGAACATGATCGCCTACCAGCGGTATAACGCACTGATGATGCTCATGGCGGGCATGAAGAACGGCGAGCTGACTCAGGGGGCTCCAATCGGCGGGATGGCGGCGGTGATGATCTACCAACCGGGCGATCCATACGGCCGCTCGAAGTACAACCCGCTGGCTCTCAGGGCGATGGTCATCGACAAGGTGCGAGAGCGCCTGCTCGGTCTTATGTTTGTGCCCGAGGAGTCACTGCTCGCAGGTCAACAGCCCACTCTGGAAGGGATCCTTTCCGGCCGGGTGAAGGGACGGCTCTACGATGCCTATCGGCAAAGCTGGGTCGCGAGCCCGGAGCCGGCCTACGTCGCCGCCGGTAATGCGCCCTTGCGGGCTCCGCTGACGGAGCTCCAGGCGATCCTCGATGCTCCGCAGCAAACCGTACCCGTGAAAGACAAAGCGGTGCCGACGGTGGCCAGCGGGCTCGTGGACGCGGAGCGGCTCCTGCTGCAATCCCGCGGCCTGTTGAACCAGCAGGGCAAGATCACACCCCGGATCATCACCAAGGAGATGTTCAGCACGCCGGAAAAACTCTTCACCCAGGAACTTTGGGAGAGCATCTACGGCGTGCCGCAGGGTGAGATCACCATCGAGCACATCCAGCACGCGTTCTACATGGCGGCGAACTACGGCTTTCAGATCCTTAACGGTAACTTTGCAGCCGCCATCGACGACTACGAGCTCATGCTGCGCTTCATGAACGACCTCGCCACATACCGGATCGATGTGTCGTGGCTGTGGACCCTCATCCATCACGAGGCCGCCGTCACCAAGGACGGGTACCTCATGCGGCCGGCACTCACCGAGGATGGGGTCATGCCCGCTGCGAAGGCCTTCGAGGTCAAGGCCGGGACCCCCTTCACCAAGGAGCTGTTCCAAAGGTTGTGGGACTACCACAACGAATGGACGTCGGAGTTCTTCGCCGAGCTGGACCGCCGCGGCGATCCAGGCCGCTTCGACCGCGCCAAAGCGCCCGTCATCATGGAGATCCTGAAGCGCCAGCTGCTTTCGCCCCGCTACATCCAGCATAGCGCCCGCGTGCTCTTCGTCGTGGCGCGGGCGAATGAGCAGGAGCGCGCGGAGATTCTCGAGGCGATCTTCACCCTCACCCGCGACGAAATCGTCAAGGGCGTCCAGGCCGGCGCCCTGAACCAGTTCGCCTTAACTGCCCACGACTATGTCTATGACATCTTTCCGGACAGCGAAGGAGGGCGGTGATCGGCGGTGAGACAAGACTAGAGTTGGAACAGAGAAGGGGAGCGCATCTTTACCGGCTGTTGCCCAAAGGGGTTCAGACAGGTCTACCGCGGTCCCGAACCGCTCGCACATGATGAGGTCTCCTGACGCCGTCTGCGGGCGGAGTCAGGCCTTCTACGAAGTTTGCCTAGAGAGTGCTAGTCCGCTAGCTCGCCTAAGATCCTCCGTATGTGCCGGGTTGCGCAGCTTAAGCCGCGAATGATTTGACAGAATTCCGGTCACCTGCCATTCTGGTTATCAGGGATCTCCTTCGCTTGCACTCGCCCGCATTTTCCGTCTGGCCTGGCTGGAGTCAACGCGTCAAGCTACAG
>JAGFXI010000341.1 GCA_017861095.1 Deltaproteobacteria bacterium
CTTGCTTCGACAGAAATGCCAGCAGTGCTTCATTGAACTCCTCCGGCCTATCTATGGGGCTCAAATGCCGCGAATCAGAGATTATCGCTAGTTCAGCGTGCGGCAGTTTGGCAGCATATGCTTCCTTGAATGACACGGGCGTGTAATCCTGATCCGCTGCTACCACGAGAACGGGGCACCCAATCTCGCCGAGATGCGCGACGACACTCCAGCCCACGATCGCCCGAAACGAAGCGAGATAAGCCCGTTTGTCATTCTCGGCCCATCTTTCGATCAACACCCGGCGCAAATGCTTTTGTTCAGGTCTTGGAAAGAGGCGTTTGCCCAGAACTTCCCCCATCTTACCCATTCCCAGCAGACGGACGATAAGCAGGCGTTGCAGAATCCCCAGGCGCTCTTTGAAGGTGCGCGTGACAAATTCTGGTCCACTGTTGACAATCACAAGGCTCTTAACCAAATTCGGTGCATCAATTGCCAACTGAAAAGCGATCATACCGCCCATGGAGATACCGACAACGTGCACCCGGTCGAGACCGAGGGATTTGATCAATGCGGCGGCGTCGGCTGTGAAGAGCTGAACGCTGTAAGGGCCAGGCGGTTTATCTGATTGGCCGTGGCCGCGGACGTCGAAGGCAATGACCTGATAACGTCGGCAGAAGAAAGCGACCTGTCGTTCCCAATCGCGGGTGCTAGAGCCCAAGCCGTGGATGAAAAGCAGCGGCTCTCCTTGCCCGATGGTTTCGTAATAAAGTTGAGTGTCCTGTACCCGCAGGATGGGCATACCAACTCTCCAGAAGAAGATACTCCTCGTTTCGCTTGAGGAGTCTACCACACCCGTTGCTAAAGCCAAGAGTTTCCTGCCAGAGCCGTCACCGTGAAAGCGCCCGGCCTTGCATCAGCAAACGTGGTCGATTGCTCCCCACCGTAGCTCAAGAGATGGCAAATTTGCCCCACTCGTCTGGCAGAGTATCCCTGACCGCACCGACCACCCGGGAGGGGAAGAGAATTCACCATCTCCCTCTCTTGCTTGAGCGGTCATCCCCTGCGTGGTATGGTGAGTCGGTGGAAGATGCCGTGGGAAGGCGGATCCAAGAGGAGAGAGAGGGGAGAAGGCAGCCGCCCCGTCGTCTGGACGGGTCGAGACTGCGGTGGGCTGGACAGACAAAGGAAATCTAGTGGCGAAACAGGAGATCTTCAACCCGGAGACGTTCCACTTTCGCGGCTTGCATCCCCTCGTAGCTATCGGCACCGCCAGTGATCGATACGCGGGATGGCTCGGTCAGATCTATACCTCCGGGCGTTATACGGGATCGCTCACCCGTCGATCCCACGCCGTTGGGGGCAAGGCCTTCGTGGAGGAGGTACTCCCGGTCGAGAGCGTGGAGGAGTACTTCGACCATTTTCGGGTCCTTGAGCTCGACTTCACCTTCTATCGGTTTCTTCTGGAGGAAGACGGCCGCCCTACCCCCAACTACCATGTACTCCGGAAGTACCGTCAGCACATGGGGGAAGACGATGCGCTGGTCCTCAAAGTGCCCCAGGTGATCTTCGCCCGGAAGCTCCTCCGCGGGGGAAGCTTTCTCGTCAACGAGGCCTACCTCAATCCAGACAGCTTCCGGCGTTGTTTCTTCGAGCCGGCCCAGGACCTCCTGGGGCCGACGCTCCACGGATTCATCTTCGAGCAGGAGTATCAGCGCCAGAAAGAGCGCACTCCACCGGCAGACCTGGCGTCGGCTCTCGATGCATTCTTCGGGGCCATACCGCAAGACAACCGCTATCACGTGGAGCTGCGAACCGAGTCGTACATCTGCAAGCCCGTGGTTGCCGTCCTCGCCAAGCACGGGGTCGGGCAGGTGCTCTCACATTGGACCTGGCTTCCCCCATTGAAAAAACAGTTCGCCAACTCCGGAGGCGCCATGCTGAACGCGGGCGGCCGCTGCATCGTGCGCCTCATGACCCCGAGAGGAGTTCGCTACGAGGATGCCTACGCCCGTGCCCATCCCTTCAGTGCCCTCGTCGACGGCATGCTTGATCCGAAGATGGTCGAGGAGACCGTGGAGTTGATGCGGACTGCCGTCGACCGCGGAGGGCAGGTCTACGTCATCGTCAACAACCGGGCAGGTGGAAACGCCCCGCTCATCGCGCGTCAGGTGGCCGAGCGCTTTGCTGCCGGGCAGCGGGAAGCCTGAGCCGAGCAGATCACCCCGCCTCGCGCGATCCGATCGCGGCTAGAAGCCGCTCCCACACAAACCCGACCGGCGCCGGAGGCAGGGGGGTCTATGAGGCAAAGCGCATCCGGAGCCACTACCTCCCTTTGCTCGCAGGGAGGTTCCCCGGATTTTGCACGCCCCCTTCGCTACAACGCCAAGCCTCACTCGATACTATCAATGATGCGATCACGCCTCGGCGTGACGCCTCTGCCGAACAGACCTTCCTGCCCTAGCTCAATCCGTCGCGGCTGGAAGCCGCTCCCATAGCATTCCTCCTCACAGAGCTCACAACTAGGAGAGAAGGACGGCCATACCCGCGCTCGCAGCATGTGGTTCGTGTATAGTGCGGGCTAAAGACAATACGGTTCACTTAAGGCATCACTCGGGAGAAATCCCCCCTCTTAGTCTGTCCGACAACTGCCCTTCTTAGCTCCCTCGCCCCCACTGGGGGAGAGGGTAAGGGGGAAGGGGACGAGCTCCACGCTTCACCCCCTCACCTTCATCCTCTCCCCCTCACGAGGGGGCGAGGAGAATGTTTCTGGGGTTATCGGATAGCTTGTTGGGCAATTGTTGGCACCCCTAGGACCTTTTCGACCCTTAAGTGAACCGTATTGGGGCTAAAGACGTTGGAGCTCGGTGACGATTTCACCGATGGTCTGCTGTTCTCCTGGGAAGTGCCTGCCGTACTCCAGGAGCCAGTTGATGGCCATGGAACGAGCGGCTTCTTTGCGCCCCGGGGCCGGGTCCGGCTCCGCGTCTCCGGAGACGTAATGAGAGATCTCGCAAAGGATGGCGGATACACACTTCTCGGGCTTCTGCAGGATCTCGTCAGTGAGAATCACAATCACATACCGTCCGGCCGTGGCCTCCCCCGAAACGTGGCGGCTGGGCTGTTTCGAGCTGATCTCGAGATAGCAGCACTCCTTCAGGACCCTATCGACCGTCTCCTTGGGCAGAAATGCGAGGGCAAAGGAGAGGACCAGGTGAAACTCCTGGCCGCCGAAAAACGGGCGCGGCATCTCCGGAGAAAGGCTCATCTCGATAAGCTCA
>JAGFXI010000342.1 GCA_017861095.1 Deltaproteobacteria bacterium
CCACCTTAGCACTGGACCAGACCAGCACCTCCGAATCACCATGCTCTCCCACCACGTAGGCGTGAACCGACTGGGGTGCCACACCCAGCTGTTCTCCCAGAAGGGCGCGGAATCGGGCCGTGTCGAGGATCGTTCCCGACCCGATGACCCGTGCCGGGGAGAGGCCCGAGATCTTGACGACCATCTCGTTGATCACATCCACCGGGTTGGAGACGACGAGGAGAATCGCATCCGGGGCGTGACTCAGCACCTGGGGAACGACGCTCCTGAATACCTGGTGGTTTCGCTGGAGAAGCTGTAGCCGGGTCTCCCCAGGTTTCTGGCCTACGCCGCAGGCAAGAACGACGACCCCGGCGCCCTCAAGTTCAGGGTAGCCTCCGGCAGTGACGCGCACCGCCTTGGCAAAGGGCGTCGCGTGGAGGATGTCCTCGGCCTGGGCGCGTGCGAGCTCCTCCTTGATGTCGATTAGCACGAGCTCGGTTGCGGCACCCTCCAGGATGATGGCGTACGCTGCTGTCGCGCCGACAAAGCCGCAACCCACAACGCCGACTTTCATGATCTTACCTCCCTGAGCGCCTATCCCTTCTGCTTCCGGGCGAGATCGACTATTTCCATCCGATTGTTCGCCTCCGGGTGCTTGGACGAGGGTCCCTCGGTGAGCACCACAAGGTCCCCATCCACCCCCAAGGTTCCGAGGAGCCTCCTGGCATACGCGTTCCAATCGTCCGGGTGATCAGTCTCGTACACGGGGTGAACTCCATAGGTGAACTGGAGCTGCTGGCACGTGCTCTCCTGGGCGCTCACGGCGGCGATCCACACCGGCGGACGAAAGCGGGCGAGTCTCCTGGCGGTGTAGCCGCTCCGGGTTGGCACGATCACCAGTGCGGGACTCACGCGCTCCAGGGTGTTTTCCACGTTCAGGACGATAAGGTCGGCGAGGCGGATCTCCCCTTCTTTACCGCTCGCCCTGAGGATATCCCTGGCCTGATGGGCGGGCCGGGTGGGCTCGATGGCGGCGGCGATCTTCGCCAGCATGCTCACGGCCTCCACCGGGTACTTCCCCATGGCGGACTCCCCGGAGAGCATGACGCAGTCGGTACCGTCCAGGATAGCATTGGCCACATCAGTTGCCTCCGCCCGGGTGGGGCGTGGGTTGGTGGTCATGGACTCCAGCATCTGGGTGGCGGTGATCACCGGTTTTCCCGTGAGATTCGCCAGGCGCACCAAGTATTTCTGCGCCACCGCAATCTTCTCGATGGGGATTTCCACCCCTAGGTCCCCCCGGGCGATCATGACGCCGTCTGCGGCCTGAAGGATGCCGTCCAGATTGTCCCGTGCCCTGGATCGCTCGATCTTGGCGATGATGAAGGGATGGTAGCCGAGTGCGGCCGCGGCGGCGCGAACCGCTTCAATATCGGCGGCTGATTCGACGAAGGACTGACTCACCGCGTCGACTCCCTGTTCACAAGCAAACGTGAGGCACTCTCGGTCGCGCTCGGTAAAGGCGCTGATGCCGAGGTCGATCCCTGGCAGATTAAGACCCTTCCTCGAACGGAGTTCGCCGCCGACCACGACCCGGCAGTGGACATCCTTCCCTTCCACGCGAATGACCTCCAGTTGGATGTAGCCGTCATTGAGGAATAGTGTATCCCCCGGCTTAACCGCCTGGGGCAGTCGGGAGAAGGTCACCGACACCCTGCCCCCGTCGCCGACGATGTCCTCCGTCGTGAGGGTGAAGGGTTCTCCGGGTTTGAGCTCGACGGGCTCTGTCGCCAGTTGGCCGATGCGCATCTTAGGCCCTGGGAGATCGGCCATGATCGCAACTCGCTGTCCCACTGCATGGGCTGCAGCCCTGATGTTCTCGATCACCTTCTTGTGGCCGTTGAAATCTCCGTGGGAAAAGTTCAGTCTTGCCACATTCATACCCGCCCGGATCATCTGTTCCATGATCTCGGGCGAGCTGCACGCCGGGCCGATGGTGCACACGATCTTGGTCTTATTGGCGGGAAGAGCCATGTGGCTTACCTCCAGGAAATGGTTTAGAAGAGGTTTGGCTACACCAACTCCCTCGGCTGCCCCGTCGTGGACACGACACCGGTCCAGAGCCTGCCCCGGGGATCGATCTGCTTCCGCTCAGAGACCGCAGCGGCGATAGGTACGTGGGTGAACTCCGCTCTCCAATTGCCCACAACCATGCCGGTCCTGCCCGCCATGCCCGCATGCACCGCATTGTGACCGAGCATCAGACAGAAGGCGGAATCATGGGGGTTTGCGGGCATGCTCCGTATCGTGTAACTCGGGTCGATGTATTTCACCGAGACCTCCATCTCAGCCTTCTTGAAGTAGTCGTTGATCTGATCTCTCAGGAAGGTCCCGATGTCACCCAGCCGGATGTTTCCCGAAGCGTCTCGTTCTGCATTTGCCTCCAGCAGATCCTGTCCCGCTCCCTCCGCCGCCACCACCACGGCGTGGCGTCGCCCCTCCAGTCTCTTCTTCAAGGCCTGGAGGAACGCATCGAGGGTGAATCGCACCTCCGGGACCAGGCAGTAGTTCACGTCGCTGTTGGCGAGGGTGGCGTACGCGGCGATGAACCCGGAATGCCGGCCCATGAGCTTCACCAGGCCGACGCCGTTTCGGGCGCCTGCAGCCTCGGCGTGGGCGGAGTAGATGGCCTCGGTCGCCTCGGAAACGGCGGTCTCGAAGCCGAAGGTCTGCTGGATGTAGGAGATGTCGTTGTCGATCGTCTTGGGTATCCCGATGACTCCGATTCTCAGGCCACGCCGGCCGATCTCCTCGGCAATGCCCTGGGCCCCCCGCAGGGTCCCATCCCCACCAATGGTAAAGAGGAGTCCGATGTTCATCTGCTCCAGAGTGTCGACCATCTCGGAGACTTGCTGGGGACCCCGCGACGATCCCAGGACGGTTCCGCCCTGCTGATGGAGGTCGTCAACCACCGCCGGGGTCAACTCCAGGGGTTCGTGGCCGTACCTGTACGTCAATCCCTCATACCCGTACCGGAAGCCGAACACGGTCCGCACCCCGTAGTGGTAGTGAAGGCTCAGGACGACCGCCCGAATGACGTCGTTAATTCCAGGGCAAAGACCTCCACATGTGACAATCCCACACTTCAGCTTCGAGGGGTCGAAGTAGATCTTCTCCCTGGGACCGGCCATCTCGAAGTGGGGCGGCGCCTTGCCGTCCCGAAGGTAGGACTCCAGTTCCTGCAGCTTTCCGTGATAGAGCACCTCATGGAAGTCCCCTCACTATGCCTTGTACAGCGTTGTCCCGACGGCTTTTAATTCGCGGGCCGCCCGTTTGACCCGCTCGGCCATGGCCCCTTCCCCCAGGGCCAGATAAGAGCGGGGATCGTACGCCTTCTTGCTCCCCATCTCGCCGTCGACCATGAGCACGCCGTCGTAGTTTTTCATCATGTGGTCGGCGATGGCCCGGGTGAAGGCATATTGCATGTCGGTATCGATGTTCATCTTGATCACGCCGTACTCGATCGCCTCATGGATCTCCTCCAATGCCGAACCCGATCCGCCATGGAACACAAGGTAAAAACGCCCCTCTTTCCCGTGGGCTTGTTCCAGGGCCTGCTGACCTTCCCTGAGCACCGTCGGCTTGAGCTTCACGTGCCCCGGCTTGTAAACGCCGTGGACGTTGCCGAAGGTGGCCGCCACCAGGTAGCGTGCGCCTTTGACCGTGTTGAGCCGACGGGCGGTCTCGAGCATGTCCTCAGGAGTGGTGTACATCTTCCCGGAGGCCTCACCCTTGACGCCGTCCTCTTCC
>JAGFXI010000343.1 GCA_017861095.1 Deltaproteobacteria bacterium
GTCGGCGCCGATCCCGAGAGCGCCCGCTCCTTTGTCCAGCTGGCGGCCGAGTGGCTGGCCCGGCTCCACAACTGCCGGCTCCAGGTCACCCCGCCGGGGGAGTTTCTGGAGAAGGAGGAGAAGCGGCTGAGTCATTACGTGGAGCGCTTCGCCGAGATCAACCACCCCCACACCCGACGGGCCAGGGAGACCATGGAAGCGTTGCGCCAAGCGGAGCTGGACCTTTTCGACGGCCGGCCCGACCGCCTCCTGCAGGGCCACGGCGACTACCACCCCAAGAACGTTTACATCGGCCAGGATCGGATGGACAACTGGGACACCCTGTATGTGGCGGCCATCGATTTCGACAGCTCTTTGCGCCTTCCTCCCGCCTTTGATGTCGGGACCTTTCTGGCGCAGTTTCGTAACCAGTTGTTCACCTATCCCCATATCCTCCGGGAGGTGTCGGAGGAGGTCTTCCTCAACGCTTACCTTTCCGTGTCCTCCGTAGCCGGTCCCGACTTCCTCCGGCAGGTTGAGCTGTTCCGGGCGCGGACCAATCTGGGGATTGCCGCGTTTCTCATCAAGCTGGGTCTCGGGGAGAGTGAGAATCTCTGGCGGGTTCTGGTAGAGGCGGAGAGCGCCATGGCCCAGTTCTCGGCGTCGGCGGCAGGCTCACACAGCGCCGCACATCGCGGGAAACCTTGACGACTTCGTGAGAACTTGCCAAGGTGGACGGCACAGTGAAAAGTTCCAGATGCAAGGCGCGCGAATCTTGAGGAAGGAGGCGTACATAGACGTACGCTGCAGTGACGAAAGATGAAGCGCAATCCCGCGCCTCGCGGGACAGATGGACTTTTTGCAAGGCCGTCAACCTTGAAATCTCGAGGAGGAGCCTAACCGTATGGCGACCGAACCGAATAAGGTCATCTATTCAATGATCAGGGTAAGCAGGTTCTACGACAAGAAGCCGGTCCTGAAGGACATCTCCCTCTCATACTTCTACGGCGCGAAGATCGGAGTGATCGGTCTCAACGGTTCGGGGAAGAGCACCCTGCTCCGCATCATCTCCGGCGTGGACAAGGAGTTCAACGGCAAGACGATCCCTTCCGCCGGATATACCATCGGTTTTGTCGAACAAGAGCCCCACCTGGATGGCTCGAAGACCGTGCGCCAGGTTGTGGAAGAGGGCGTCCAGGGCACGGTCGACCTCCTGAACGAGTTCAACGCCATCAACGAACGGTTCGCCGAGCCCATGTCGGAGAAGGAGATGGAGAAGCTCCTGGCGCGCCAGGCCGAGGTGCAGGAGAAGCTGGACGCCTTGAACGCCTGGGATCTCGACTCCCGACTGGAGATGGCTATGGACGCCCTCCGCTGTCCCGAGGGGAACACCCAGATCAAGGTGCTCTCCGGAGGGGAGCGACGCCGGGTCGCCCTCTGCCGGCTCCTCCTCCAGGAACCCGACATCCTCCTCCTGGACGAGCCCACCAACCACTTGGACGCCGAGACCGTGGCCTGGATGGAGCAGCACCTCCAGCGCTACCCCGGGACCATTATCGCCGTCACCCATGACCGCTACTTCCTGGACAACGTGGCCCAGTGGATTCTGGAGTTGGACCGGGGTCACGGGATCCCATGGCGGGGGAATTACTCATCCTGGCTGGAGCAGAAGCAGGCTCGGCTGAGGCAGGAAGAAAAGGCCGAAAGCGAGCGTCAGAAGACCCTGGAGCGCGAGCTCGAGTGGATCAGGATGTCGCCGCGGGGGCGCCACGCCAAGTCCAAGGCCCGCATCAATTCTTACGAGGCCCTCCTCGCCGAGGAGAGCGAGGGGCGCGCTAAGGATCTCGAAATCTATATTCCCCCCGGAGCGCGCCTGGGAAACGTGGTGATAGAAGTGGACAAGGTGAGCAAGGGCTACGGCGACCTCCTCCTCATGCAGGACGTGTCCTTCGCTGTGCCGCCCGGGGCGATCGTGGGGATCATCGGTCCGAACGGCGCCGGCAAGACCACGCTCTTCCGAATGTTCGTAGGCCAGGAGACTCCCGACACGGGCACCATCAGGATCGGTGAGACGGTGAATCTCGCCTATGTGGATCAGAGCCGGGACGTGCTCAACCCGGACAAGAACATCTGGGAGGTGATCTCCGGCGGCAAGGATACGATCCAGCTCGGGGCCAGGCAGGTCAACTCGCGCGCCTATGTGGCCCGGTTCAACTTCACCGGCACGGATCAGCAGAAAAAGGTGGGGATGCTCTCCGGCGGTGAGCGAAATCGCGTCCACCTGGCCCGGATGTTGAAGGAGGGCGCCAACGTGCTCCTCCTCGACGAGCCGACCAATGACCTGGATGTGAACACCATGCGCGCCCTGGAAGACGGGCTCATCAACTTTGCCGGCTGCGTGCTGGTCATCAGCCACGATCGCTGGTTCCTCGACCGGATCGCTACCCACATCCTCGCCTTCGAGGGCGACAGCAAGGTGGTGTGGTTCGACGGCAACTACAGCGACTACGAGGCGGACAGAAAGGCCCGCCTCGGTGCTGCAGCCGATCAGCCGCACCGGATCAAGTACCGGCAGTTGACCAGGGCTTAGCCCTTGTTAACCGAACACTCTGCGTCGTGAGGTCGGGTCATCTGCGAGGCAAGGCGCATTTGGAGCCACCTCTTACTCCCTGGTCTTCGGGAACGCCTTCCGAACCTGGTACCCTCGCCTGGCAAGAGGGCCGGACCACCTCAACCTTATTCATGGTGCGACTATGCGGCCTTGCCGAACAGATGGCCCGATCTCACCGTGTCAAGCTGGCACCCGCCGGCATTGAGAATCATGAGGGCGCCCAGCACGGGACAACCATGGAGCAACCACGTCGAGCTTTTCCCTCGTTGTTCAAGCCGGTTCGCATGGTCGCTCTGGTCCTCATCCTCGCCACCATCCTCCCGGTTGTGATCCTCCGCTGGCTCCCGCCGCCCGTGAGCGCTTTCATGGTGAACCGCAGGTTCGCCGCCTGGCGTGACGGCGACCGCCACTACCGGCTCCGGTACCGGTGGGTGGACTGGAGGCAGATCGCCCCCAACCTTCGGATCGCCGTCGTCGCCGCGGAGGATCAGAAGTTTCCCCACCACTTCGGGTTCGATTTCGAATCGATGGCCGACGCCTGGAAGGACCATGAAGAGGGGGGCCGCCTTCGGGGCGCCAGCACCATCTCCCAGCAGGTCGCCAAGAACCTCTTTCTCTGGCCGGGACGAAGCTTCATCCGCAAGGGGCTCGAGG
>JAGFXI010000066.1 GCA_017861095.1 Deltaproteobacteria bacterium
AGGTCGATTCCGCAGGAGTAGTTGTGTTGTTTGGTGTAGAATCTCATTGGGCTTCCTCCTTGGGTTAGAAGATGGTTGTTTTCGTAATCCCCATCTTACTACGCCTCTGGAGGAGGCCTTAATAAGTATCATCCCTGGCGGCTCAGTAGGATTTTAACTATCTCATCACTACAACGTACAGTTTCTTATTGCGCCCCGCCCGGAGGCTTGACCCCGCCGAAGCAAAGGTGCCCGGGAACGACAAGCTTTGGCCCTTAGACAGGCCTGAGAAAGAAGAAAGGCTACAAGATTTGAGAAAAAATTCAGCCCCCCGATCTCTGATGGAAGCGCGTCTCCCCTTCACCTAAAGGTATCTTGTCGACCCAATATACTGAAAAATTCTTGAAGCTGCTCATACTGGGGTTGACCGTCAAGGATAGAGTTCTTAACGTTTTTCTAATTCCTATCTTTTCCATAGAGTAATGGGGTCGAAGGGTTGCCCGTGAGGTGGATTGAGAGGAAGTCGCCGTTTCCAGGCAGCTACGAGGCATGGATGTCGGAAGCCGCGCACCAGCCGGCAGTCTCCGACGGTAGATCGGATAGCTTGATGTCGCTATCCAAGAGATAAAGGAGTAAGTCATGAACAAGAAAGCCATTACCTTTGTCATGGTCGCGATACTGCTGTTTACCGTTTGCACCGCTCCTCCAGCGAACGCCATTGTTCCGGCGGCCGCCTGGGTGGTCTGGAGTATAGTCGCTGGTGCCACTGGCGTAGCGGTTGTGGCAGATGAAACGAGGAGCAATCATGAGCAAGCGACGGCAAACAACCAGGGGCAAGATGTGAATGACCTTGCTATCAACCAGCTGCCTCACCCCATCGAATACTATCAGCTTGGTGGCCCAACTCCTGCTGGGTATGTGCATAGCGTGGAGGTGGCGGATGTGCCTTGCGCGAAGTGTTAACTTGTTACTGTGGAAGTAACCAGGCCCGGGTGATAAGGGGTATCTTCAGCGTAGAAGCGGCGCTCCCCTCTTCGAGGCGACAGTGAGACTCTGCCCGGAGAGCAGTGGCATCAGGAAGCCCCCTCGAAGGGGGCGTCTGAGCCTGACCACGCGAGATCCTCTTCGTCTTAACGGGGGAGCTAAGGAGGCCGAGGCGTGCGCAGCCCCGTCATGAGCACTGAACGTAGTCTTCCACCCGTGGCTTCGCTTTTATCAGCTCTCAGTGGCGACCGAACCGCACTGAGGCCGAGGGTCACCATGAAGTGTCCAAGATGTCAGCACGAGAACCCCGCGGGCGCGAAGTTTTGCGAAGAGTGCGCCGCGCCCCTGGTGCGGGGATGCAGCAACTGCGGAGCCCAACTCTCCTCGACCGCCAAGTTCTGCTCGGCATGCGCCCATCCCGCTGGTCCGGCAATCCCATTGGTATCCCAGCGTTTCGGCGCACCTGAAACCTACACCCCGAAGTACCTCGCCGAGCGCATTCTTAACTCGAAGGCGGCACTCGAGGGTGAACGCAAGCAGGTCACCGTGCTCTTCGCGGACCTGAAGGGCTCGCTGGAGCTTCTGGCCGACCGCGACCCCGAGCAGGCCCACGAGCTCCTCGACCCTGTCCTCGAACGCATGATGGAAGCCGTCCACCGTTACGAGGGCACGGTCAACCAGCTTATGGGTGACGGGGTCATGGCAGTCTTTGGCGCGCCGCTCGCTCATGAGGACCACGGGGTGCGTGCGTGCTATGCGGCCCTCGACATGCAGACTGCCATTCGTCGGTACGCCGACGAGATGTGGCGGGCCCACGGCATCAGAGTGCAGATTCGCGTGGGCCTCAATTCGGGGGAGGTGGTGGTCCGCGCCATTGGTAACGATCTTCACATGGACTACACCGCGATCGGCCAGACGACTCACCTGGCCGCGCGGATGGAGCAGCTTGCAACGCCGGGCACGGTACTGATGACCGCCGACACCCTCCAACTGGCGGAAGGATACGTGACGGTGAAACCGCTGGGGCCGGTGCCCGTGAAGGGCCTCGAGGCGGCGCTCGAGGTCTACGAACTGACCGGGTTCGGGCCTCTGCGGTCGCGACTGCAAGCGGCGGCGGCACGTGGGTTGACCCGCTTCGTGGGGCGCGAAACTGAGCTGGAACACGTCCGACAGGCGCTGGGCCGTGCCGCTGGCGGCCATGGGCAGGTGCTGGCGATCGTCGGAGAACCGGGTGTAGGAAAGTCACGCCTGGTCTGGGAAGTAACCCACTCACACCGCGTCCACGGGTGGCAGGTTCTCCAAGCCGGCTCGTTCTCATACGGCAAGGCGACCGCCTATCTGCCGGTGGTCGATCTCCTCAAGGCCTACTTCGCGATTGAGGACCGCGACGGCCCGCGCGCGGTTCGCGAGAAGGTGACTGGGAAGCTCTTGACGCTTGACCGGGCGCTGGAAGGCAGCCTGCCCGCACTCCTATCTCTGCTCGACCTGCCGAACGACGATCCGCAGTGGCAGATGCTCGATCCGCTCCAGCGCCGACGTCGATCCCTGGACGCGGTGAAGCGCCTATTACTCCGCGAGAGCCAGGTGCAGCCGCTCCTGGTCATCTTCGAAGACCTCCACTGGATCGACTCCGAAACGCAGGCACTGCTCGACAGGCTCGTCGAGAGCGTACCAGCCGCCCGGCTGCTGCTGCTCGTGAACTACCGGCCTGAGTATCAGCACGGATGGGGCAGCCGCACCTACTACACCCAGCTCCGCCTCGACCCTCTGCCGCCAGATAGTTCCGAAGAATTCCTCGGTGCGCTGCTCGGGCCTGATCCCGGTCTCGAACCGCTCAAAGGTGTGTTGATAGCGAAAACGGAGGGCAACCCATTTTTCCTGGAAGAGAGCGTGCGGGCACTCGCCGAGACCGGGTCCCTTCTCGGTGAGCGAGGCGCGTACAGGCTGGCGCAGCCCCTGCCGACCGTCCAGGTCCCGGCCACGGTGCAGGCCGTTCTATCCGCCCGCATTGACCGGCTGCCGCCGGGGGACAAGGCGCTGCTGCAGACGGCATCGGTGATCGGGACCGACGTTCCGTTTGTGTTGCTCCTGGCGATTGCCGAACAGGCCGAAGACGAGCTGCACGCAGCCATCGGCCGGCTGCAGGCCGCGGAGTTCCTCTACGAGACCGGTATTTTCCCGGAGCTCGGGTACACCTTCAAGCACGCCCTGACCCACGAGGTGACCTATGGCGGTCTGCTCCATGACCGGCGGCGCACCCTTCATGGCCAGATCTTGGCGACCATCGAGCGGCTCTATCCCGACCGGCTGACCGAGCACGTCGAAAGGCTGGCCCACCACGCCGTTCGAGGCGAAGCGTGGGAGAAGGCAGTGGCCTACCTCTACCAGGCCGGATCCAAGGCCTTCGCGCGCTCGGCCCACCACGAGGCGGTGACGTACTTCGAACAGGCGTTGACGGCTCTGCCCCATCTGCCTGAGTCGCGCGAGACCCGGAAGCAGGCCATTGATATCCACTTCGACCTTGCAAGATCGCTCCTGCCACTCGGACAAGTCGAGAGGCGCCTTCAGCATCTCAGCAACGCTGAAGGCCTGGCGAGAGCGCTCGGCAATCAACGACGGCTTGGGTGGGCCTCGGCCTACATGTGCGACCACCTCTGGCACACAGGCGACTTCACCGAATCGCGGACGTTCGGCCAGAGCGCGCAGGCCATCGCCGAGACAATTCAGGACTTCTCGCTGCAGGTCGCCGCGGAGTTCTACCTCGGGGTGACCGGCTTTAGTTTGGGCGACTATCGCCGGGCGGAGGAGCTTTGCCGGAAGGTCGTGCAGTCACTTGCCGGCGATCTCAGCCGTAAGCGTCTCCGCCAGACGGAGTTTCCAGCTCCGATAGCCCATAGTTATTTAGCGTTGGCCTTAGCCGAGCGTGGCGAGTTCGAGGAAGGGATCGCCCACGGAAAGGAGGGGATCCGGCTTGCCAAGGCGGTCGACCAGCCGTTCACACTGGTGCTTGCGTGCTGGGGTCTCGCATATGTCTATGGGCTCAGGGGGGAACTCAGCCTTGCGGTCCGCCTGCTCGAACGCGGTCTGGCTCTTTCTCGCGAGTGGAACCTCACCGTCTTGTCACCGCGGGTCACGGGGTTTCTGGGCTCCGTATATGCAGGTTCGAAGCGCATGGGGGAAGGGCTCTCGCTGCTACACCAAGCTTTGGAGGCGATGGAGACTCTGGGGGTCGGAGCGTACCATTCGCTCCTGCTCGTGCGCCTGGGCGAGGCGTACCTCCTCGCTAACCGGGTTGAGGAGGCGCTCGCAATGGGTGAGCGAGCACTGCGGCTCAGCCGCGAACGCGGTGAACGCGGCTACGAGGCGTGGGCCCTGCGCTTTCTCGGTGACACCGCATCACACCGTGATCCTTCCGACCTCGAGACAGCCGAAGGGCACTACCGCCAGGCCCTGGCGCTGGCCGACGAACTGAGCATGCGTCCGCTCGTCGCCCACTGCCACCTCGGCCTCGGCAAGGTCTATCGCCACGGCGGCGACGGAGGAAACGCTCGGGAGCGCCTCATGACCGCAGTCACTATGTACCGCGAGATGGGTATGAACCCATGGCTTGCCCAGGCGGAGGCGGAGATGACGGCCCTAGCACATGAGGGGCGTACCCGCGAGTGGAGCACCGCGCATAACCCGAACGCCAGCGGACTGCCTATGCCAGCCGCTGATCGGTGGGATGGCGCGGGCGCGAAGCCTGTTGGTGGGTAGATGGGGTAACGCGCAGCGCCGTTCGTTTTACAGAAATCGTTATGTACTAAAGTCCTACAGAACTGGTAGGAGAGTTTACCTTTGGTCATTTCCGCAATTTTGTCGGGAACGAACCACCCCCAATATGTAAGGTTCTACCCTTAGGTGAGGCCTTGCCCACTTCTTGGATCGGTTTCCTACCTTCTGTGATAGGACATCCTGACCCCTCAGGTATTGGGATCACACCAACAGAGGTGATGGTTTACTCGCCATTATTATGACTTGCTATCCCACCTCCTTGAGGAGCCGAGGGGAAAAGGCTGTATGTCCACATCCGTCGGAGACCTCGCCGGGGCAACCATTCAGGTCTATCCGAAACTAATTCAGAATCTGATTCAGAATATCCCCGATATCGAGGGCCTTTCCTGCGCCCAAGGCTACGGCGGACAAGGGATCATCTGCTACTCTAATGGGTACCTGCGTTTCCCTATGGAGCAATCTGTCAAGGTTCTTGAGGAGTGCGACACCTCCGGTGAGAACAATACCCCTCTCTATGAGATCAGCAGACAGCTCTGGCGGAATCTCCTCTAGAGCCTGCTTTACCGTTTCAACGATCACTTTCACCGACTCGCTGATGGCTTCACAGACCCCATGGGAATCGATCGTAATCGACCTGGGAATCCCTGAGGCAATATGGAGTCCCTTGATCTGGAGGTATTCTACGACCTCATCCGCAAGAGCATTCCCAATGGTGGTCTTTATGGATTCCGCGAATTGCTCGCCGATAAGCAAATTGTATTTTTGCTTAACATACTGCATAATCGCGTCATCCATCTTGTTCCCCCCACCCCTGACCGACCTGCTATAGACGATCCCGGCGAGAGACATCACTGCTACCTGTGTCGTTCCTCCACCGATATCCACTACCATGCTGCACGCGGGCTCAGTGACAGGCAGATCCGCACCAATAGCGGCGGCTATCGCCTGATCAATGAGGAAGACGTCGGAGGCTCCTGCTGAGTGCGCGGCTTCTCGCACTGCGTTTCGTTCCACCGGGGTGATGCCAGAGGGGACACCGACAATGATTCTTGGCCATCCCAAGTTACGGCCCGTATGCGCTTTTCTAATGAGTTGGCGGAGCATGATCTCGGCCCCTTCGAAATCTGCGATCACACCATCTTTCATGGGCCGGATAACTTCAATGTTCCCAGGTGTGCGCCCTACCATCATCTTGGCCTCTTTACCCACAGCAAGGACCCTCCTATCACCCCGGCCATTCCTTCGCACGGCTATGACGGAGGGTTCATTTACCGCGAGGCCCTGGCCCTTGACGTAGACAAGGGTATTAGCTGTACCGAGATCCACGGCGAGATCATTCGCAAACCGCCGCTTAATGAATCGCGGAAGCATAAAAAGTACCTCTCATACAGGTAAAGAAACCTGCCCCCCTGAGACCTATCCCCGGCCACAGGTCGGAACTTTAAGGCCTCACGGAAATCCGACAACTTTCGAAAACAAATCGATTCCGAAACGCCATTCATGCCCGTTCACAGGTCGGGGTATTTTGCCTTTTTCATACCAGGCACGACCCAAAACGCTGAAACCATACCACTCTGTTGACGAGAGTCAAGAAGAATTCTTGGCAAGGAGAAACATGGATAAGTTTTTATTATAACTAACCATTCGAATGACACATGGTTTTCATGCGATGGGCGGTATCCACTAAGCTTCTGGTAATGGTATCGTGGGCGGACGGGCAAAGAAACTCAGCATCCGGTATTAGCCCGCAGTATGCACGAACCGTTGCTGCGACCGCCGATATCACCGCCCTTTGGGCGTCCTCGGGCGCTACCCGAATCTTCCGGTCACGTAATCGCTCGTCTGGGGGTTGATCGGGTTGGTGAAGATCCGCTCGGTGTCGCCGTATTCGATGAGCTTCCCCAGGTACATGAAGGCGGTGTTGTCGGAAACCCGCGCCGCCTGTTGCATGTTGTGGGTCACGATCACGATCGTGTACTGGCCGCGCAGCAGATCAATAAGCTCTTCGATCCGAGCCGTGGCGATGGGATCCAGAGCAGAGCAGGGTTCGTCCATGAGGAGCACCTCGGGGTCCGCGGCAATCGCCCGGGCGATGCAGAGGCGCTGCTGCTGCCCCCCCGATAGACCGAGGGCGCTCGCCTTCAGGCGGTCTCTGACCTCATCCCACAGGGCCGACTGTTTCAGCGCTCGCTCTACCGTCTCCGCGACGATGTGCCGGTCTCTGATGCCGTCAACCTTTAACGGGTAGGCGACGTTGTCGGCGATGGACATGGGGAAGGGGTTCGGCTTCTGGAATACCATTCCCATCCGCTTGCGAAGCCCGATCACGTCAAGGTCAGGACTATAGATGTCGATCTCGTCGAAACGGATGAACCCGCTTATCCTCACGCCGTCTATGAGATCGTTCATCCGATTGAGAGAACGGAGCACGGTAGACTTCCCACAGCCGGACGGTCCGATAAGGGCGGTGACGAGCCCCCGCTCCACGCCCATGGTGACGTCGAAGATGGCCTGACTCAGTCCATACCAGAGGGAGAACCTCTCGATGTCGATGAGCTTGCCGGTCTGCCCCGGCCTCACATGGTAGACGGTTCCCTCATTTGAGCCTGCGTGGGATTGCCCCGCGCTTCCGCCATTCCGCTTCGCGGTCAAAACTGCACTCTTTGGATTAGAAGTGGCCAACATGGTACTTCCGTCGCAGACGGTTCCGGAGATAGATCGCCGTCGCGTTCATGAGCCCCACTAGGGCTATAAGAAGCAAGGTGGTCACGAACACTATGGGCTTCCCCGCCTCGGAGTTCCGCGACTGGAACCCCACGTCGAAGATGTGGAATCCCAGGTGCATGAAGCTTCGCTCTAGATGCACGAAAGGAAAGAACCCGTCAATGGGAAGCTCCGGCGCAAGCTTGACCACCCCTATCAGCATGAGGGGCGCCACCTCCCCCGCTCCCCGGGCCATGGCCAGGATGATGCCGGTCATGATCCCGGGGGCGGCCCGCGGGAGCACGATGTTCTTGATGGTCTGCCACTTGGAGGCCCCGCAGGCAAGGGAGCCCTCCCGCATGGATTGGGGCACCGCGGCCAGCGCCTCCTCGGTGGCGACGATCACCACCGGCACGGTGAGCAGGGCCAGGGTGAGTGCGGCCCACAGAAGTCCCCCGGTACCAAAGGTTGGATTGGGCAGACGTTCGGGGAAAAAAAGGCGGTCGATATTCCCGCCGAGAATGTAGGCGAAGAAGCCGAGACCGAAAACGCCGTAGACGATGGATGGAACCCCGGCGAGGTTGTTGACCGATATCCTGACGATGGAGACGAGGGTCCCCTGCCTGGCGTACTCCCTGAGGTAGAGAGCGGCCATAACCCCGAAGGGAGCAACGACGAGGGCGAGAAGGACGGTCATGGCGAAGGTTCCGAAGATGGCGGGCATGACCCCGCCCTCGGTGTTCGCCTCGCGGGGCTCCTCGGTCAGGAACTCAAGCCACCGGGAGAAGTAGATGCCGAGCTTCTGGAACAGGGAGAGGCTGTTCGCCGGATAGAATCGGACGATCTCGGAAAGGCGGACCGGCTTCTCCCGTCCGGAGACGTCCTTCAACACCACAGTGTACAGCTCGTCTTCGTGCTTCAGTGTCTCCGCTTCTCCGGCCAAGCGCTGGTAGTTTCGATTCAACTGGGCAGCCCGCGCCTCGAACCGAGCCTTCGCCTCCTGGTAGGCGGGGCTTTCCTCGCCGCGCTCCATGGCAACACGCTTCAGGGCAAGGCGGTCCTTTTCCAGGTAGTGATTCACCTCGCCGATGTCGCCCCGTTCGATGGCTCGGATCCGTTGCCGCCGCTCGGCCGCCTTCGCCTGTTCGTCGCGGAGGCGGTCCAGCCTCACTGCTGTGCCCTCGAAGACCTCTTTGTTGAGATTGACGCGCTGTATCCTA
>JAGFXI010000067.1 GCA_017861095.1 Deltaproteobacteria bacterium
CAGCCTTCCTCCTCGCCGAGCCTAACGCTCGGAGCGAAGGACGACCATCTCCAGGATCTCGCCACGGCGTCTCGGGCATAGTGCGGGCCGCATACTTCCGGAGGCGCGATCAATGGCCCCTCCTCGTCGCCAAGGCATACTTCGAGATGAGCCTGGAGAGATAGGTGCGCTGCACCTTCAAGGTCTTCGCGGTCTCTTTGACGCTCCCCGTATGGAGGTCCAGACTGCGCTGGAGGAAATGTCGTTTGAAGGAGTCTAGGGCCTCCTTTAGGCTGCAGCCCACCAATTCTTCCCCGGTGGACGCTGAGGGCTTGACGGTGAAGGGAAGATCGTCCGGTCGGATCTCCTCGGTGCTCCCCATGACGACCGCCCGTTCCACGGCGTTTTGTAGCTCACGCACGTTGCCAGGCCAGTGGTACGTCTCGAGAACCTGGAGCGTTTCCTTGCTGAACTTGAGATTGGGATTTCCTCGGATGGCTTTGAACTTGTCCAGGAAGTGCTGGGCGAGGACCAGGATGTCCTCCCGCCTTTCCCTAAGGGGCGGGATGTGGATGTGCACCACGTTGAGGCGATAGTAAAGGTCTTCGCGGAAACTCGCCTGCTGGACCTGCTGGTAGAGATCCTTATTAGTTGCGGCGATCACCCGAATGTCCACCTGCATGGGGGTGGCCGAGCCCACCCGGCTAAAGGTGCCTTCCTGAATCACCCGGAGCAGTTTTACCTGCATGGATGGACTCATTTCCGCCACCTCATCGAGAAAGAGGGTCCCGCCGTCGGCGATCTCGAGGACTCCAGTCTTCCGGGAGATAGCTCCGGTGAAGGCTCCCTTCTCGTGGCCGAAGAGCTCAGACTCGAGAAGGGTCTCGGTGAAGGCGGCGCAGTTGACCATCATAAGCCGTCTCTTGCGGCGGGGGCCGATTCGGTGGATCAACCGCGCAACCAGCTCTTTGCCTGTCCCACTCTCGCCAGTGATCAGGGTTGTGGTCTTGGAATTGGCCACCTTGACCCCGTCCGCCACAACCTTCTCCAGAACCTTGCTCTTGCCGATGATCTCGTAGCGAGATTCCAACTCCTTCTTGAGGGAGATGTTCTCGCTGACGATGTCTCCATAGTCTCTGGCTCTCTCGATGGCCAGGGAAGCCAACTCGGAGAAGTGACTCAGGATCTCCATGTCAGCTTCCCGGATGGGCTTCCCGTCCTCCCGGTCGATGATCTCGATGACGCCGATTACTTCACGTCCAAGCTTGATGGGCACGCAGGCGATGGAGCTGGTCTCAAAACCGGTTGCCTCGCTGATGGTCTTGTCCCACCGGTTATCCTTAGATACATCGGGGATAAGGAGGGGCTTTCCCGTGAGCGCCACATGCCCGGCAATGCCCTGCCCCATGCCGATCTGGAACTTCTTGACCTCGTCTCTCACTTCACCCGTTGCCACATGAAAGTAGAGCTTGCTTGTGCTCTTATCCACGAGCAGGAGGGAGCTGGCCTTGGCCTCCATGAGACGAGTCACCGATTCGATGATCATTTCGAGGACGCTGTCAGCGTCGAGAACGGAGGTAAGGAGTGGCGAGATATCCTTGAGTATACTCACACGTGGGTCGGTAGAGCCCTTTGTCATAGTATCCTCCTGGCGGTGTGCACCACGTGTCCATTAGTATACCAGGACGGGGAAAAGGTCAACAAGCGCTTGAGGCCGAAACCAGACAGGACGGGGCGGCGGGAATGCCGACTGTCGTTGGTGTAGAACTTGCAACGCTAAGCCGAGCGCAATGGATGGGTATAGCGGGCAGGGGAACCGATTCTCCGGGCCCCCATGGATATCCGCTATAACATACGATAACTGCTTATGTTTTTCTCACAGACGGCAGGCTGGGCCAACGAAAAAAAACTTGACAGGACGCGAGGATTTTATTATTAGTGAGCAACAATTCACATTCGGTTTGCCAGTCTGCATGCCCCTCCGGCGGTCTGCAGGAGGGGAATCGTGCATGAGAGGGTTTTGGGGCCACCCCTCGCCATGTACAGTTTCCGAGGCGGCCGCGAGAGTTCTCCGCGGCCTTGGAGCGGAAGCACTCCCCCTTAAAGTCCATTGGTATTGACACGACTGGATGCTTCCCTTTGCGGATACTCTAGGCGGGTGGTGATATGAAGCGCGGCAAGATAACAGTGATGTGGGTGCCCTCGGCGAAGTTCAGGGCGCGGCTGTTCTCCATCCCCCCTTCGCTCCTCTACACCGTCATTGTGATCGTGGTGATCTCCTGGGTGCTCGTGCTGGGGGGCGGCCTGATTGTCGGGCGTCTCTACCACGACTATCTCACCTTGCAGAAACAGAACTCCTACCTGCTCCAACAAAAGGCGGAGCTTGATGCGCTCGGCCAGGCCATGGAGCGTATCCAGCAGGATGAGCAGGTCATTCGAAACTTCCTCGGCTTGGATAGAAAGCGCGGCGGCGTGGGCGGTCAGGGCCAGGGGGGCGAACCTTCTCCGACCCTTCTGAACATCGCCCCGAAGGATATGGGGGCGAGGAGCACGAGCCTGCCCATGAACGATCAGTCCGATTCGGTGCTGGAGCGAGCCCAGCGCCTGCAATCGGATCTCCAGGAACTCGTGGGCGCCATGAGGGATCAACGGACGCTACGAGACAGTACGCCCAGCATCGTACCGGTGCTGGGAGAGAACTACTGGTTCTCATCCGGGTTCGGCTGGCGTCGGAGCCCGTTTACCGGACTCGACGAGTTCCACAACGGCTTGGATATCAGCTGTTCTCCCGGAACGCCGATCGTTGCCCCCGCGGAGGGTGTTGTGACCACAAAAGCGACTGACAAGTATTACGGCAACTATATAGAAATAGACCACGGCAGGGGTATCACCACCCTTTATGGGCACCTGTCAGGCTTTAACTGCAACGGCGGACACAAGGTGAGACGAGGCGAGATCATTGGTTACATGGGCAATAGCGGACTGAGCACGGGGCACCATCTCCACTACACGGTCAAGGTAGGGGGTCGCATCGTGAATCCGACCAGCTATATCCTCAACGCTAGGGCGAATCCCATCTTGGCAAGCTCCGCGGGAGCAGAGGGTAAGAAGGAATGAGATTTCTTCGAAAGGAACGGGTAGGGAATCTGTCACTCGACACCCTCATCGGGGCAAACACCGTGTTTGAAGGGTGCATCCACTCCGAGAGGAGCCTCTGTGTTGAGGGAAGCGTGCGGGGCAGGATCGAAGCCAAGGGAGAGGTGGTGGTCGGACGGGAGGGCAAAGTCGAGGCGGACATTCAGGCTGACTCAGTGGTCGTGGGCGGACAGATTGTGGGTAACGTCACTGCTCACCGGCGCCTCGAAATAACCTCAACGGGACGGGTGACCGGCGATATCGAAGCGCACTCAATGTCTATTGCCGAGGGTGGAGTGCTCGACGGCTTCTGCAAGATGCTGGAGAGGGTGGAGACGCCCGTTCGGCAGTTGGAGTTGAAGCCGGCAGTTGAGGGGAATCATCCGCTTGAACTCAAGACTCCCGCAGAGGCAGCTGAAGACCTTTCAAAGGCGTGAACAAACCCTCCTTCCGGTCCCGGAAGTCCTCCGGCCAACCTCGCTTCGTCTCCTCGCCGCGCATGGAACTCGCCGCCGACGGCACGCCCCGTGAACGCCCGCAAGTCAGACCGCTTCTCCATCCGTCACGTTCGCAACATGACTGGCAGATTCAGCTTCCCCTATGCGCAGGCGGAGTCATTCCGAATCCTGATTTACAGCGCCTCCTGGCAGCTGGCCTCGGATACCCTCATCCCCGCGGCCGAGGTGGTGGCAGAGGCGATGGGCCCTTCACCCGTCGTTTTGACCTCACCATCGGCTGATGACGAAAGGCCCGCGAACGAATCGCCCTAACCCTCGGTTACCAGACGTGGCCCAGGGAGGCAATGACCTCTTGCCGGTTGAGAACCTCCCTTGCCATGCGGGGGCCGTCCAGGATGCCCAGTTCGGTCACGAACCCACTCACGAGGTGGCCGGGAGTAATGTCAAAGTAAATATTATCGCAGGCGTCGCCGTGGCGGCGCCACACCTCTTTCCCTGACCTAGACTCGAGGAGGCCGGTCGCGGAGACCGGCACCGCCTGGATCTTGAAGGTGTCGGCAGCCACGTAGAATCCACGCTGGTGAGCTCTGGCCGCCAGGGCCGCGAGGTAAGTGCCGGTCTTGTTCACCACCGCCAGATCCGAGAGGACGCTGTCTGCGCCGACTAAGACCAAGTCAGCATGGGCAGCTACGAGGCCGAGCTGGGCGTCGGTGACCATGCGGAGGGATGGCTGGCTTTCGAGAAGCCGGGTGAACAGGCGACGTCCCTCCAAGAGCGGGCGAGATTCCGCGATGGTCACCGTTGCATCTCGTGGGAGTGCCTGCCGGAGGATCGCCTCCACCGTGGACGAATAGCTGAGTGTCACCAGGGAGCGACAGGCGGCAAGGAGCGAACGAGCGCACTCCACCTGTTGTCGGAGAAGCCTTTGCTGCTGGGCCCGGATCTCCTCGCCCAGGTGTACGCCCTGGCGCCTCAGTTCCTTTAGAGAAGAGACGCTCCGGGTGAGGTCATTGAACTGACGGGCGAAGAGGAGCGACCAGTTATGAATGGGCGCCATGGACGGACGGAGTCGGGCGAGCCTGAGCCCGGCCGTGATGACCTGGCGGGCGAGGTCGTGAGGAGTGGAGGCCCGGCCGCGTCGGCAGAGAGCTACCAGCACCTCGATAGCCCTGCCGGCCAGTTGGGCGGCGCCATGGCGCCGATCCCGGGCGATCACTTCGATCTTCGACTCAATCCAGTCCATCGGTCGACAGAACCCGCTCGAGCACCTCTGCCAGGCCCGGCACGGTGTGGAGCCGCGAGACCTCGCTCGGGTTGATCCAGCGCATCTCGGTGTTTTCCCAGTCGAGCCTGAGCTGCTCCGGATCCCGGACGGCGAAAAGGAAAGGATGAACACGCCAGACTCGACCTTGCACGTGGTCCACCACCTCGAGCGGAGCCCCTCGCCTGACGAGAGTCACCTGATCGCCGCCTAGCCCCACCTCCTCGGCGATCTCGGTGTAAGCCTGATCGAGGGGGTCGGTGCGTTCCAGGTAGCCGCTCACGCCGGACCAACGGCCCTGGTAGGTGCCGACCTTGGCGCTCCGCTTCACCACGAGGATCTTGCCGCCGTGGCTGAGGAAGACCGTGATCACCTCGCGAAGGGGATATATGGAAGCCGACCCTACCATAACGCCGCTCCTCGCAATGCAATGCTGGACGAGAGACGGGACCGCAGTTACACTATTTGACCACACTTTTCCGCCGCTGCAAAGCTGAAGGAACGGGGATCAACCATGTGACTGAGAGATGCCGGAGGTTTTCCGGTTTCGGCGCAGGAGGCGAAAATTCATGGCGAAGTGGCGTTACGTGCTCGTTATTGTCGTGGTGCTGAGTGTCATCGAACCGGTCTCTACACAGGGGCGAGATCTCCATGTTCCGCCTCTGGAGCCCCTCGGCCTCTCCCCCGAACTTCTCCACCGTGTGCGTGCTGTCTTGCCCTCCAGGCCCGGCGACACGTTTCTCGAGCTTCAGAACGGCATGACCGTCCTCATCCGGGAGAACCATTCATCCCGGGTCGTCTCCTGTCAGGTCCTCGTTCGAACCGGTTCCATTCACGAGGGGACTCACTTCTTTGGTGGGCTGTCCCACTACCTGGAGCACATCGTGGCAGGTGGGAGTACTCGATCTTTTTCCGAGCACGAGGCCCGGGAGGTCTTGAAGGGCATGGGGGGTGCCGCCAATGCCTACACCACCTATGACCGGACGGTGTACTTCGTCAACACCACCGCTGCCCACTACGGCCAGGCCTTGCGGCTCCTCCTCGCCTACGTCTCGGAAGCGCTTCTCGAGCCCGGGGAGGTGGGGCGGGAAAAGGCGGTGATCCAGCAGGAGTTCAAGCTCGGAGAGACGGATACGGGCCGGGAGCTCTGGCGATTGTTCATGGAGACCGCCTACCGGAAGCATCCCATCCGCCATCCCGTCATCGGTTACGAGGATGTCTTCGTTACCGTGAGCCGCGACGATCTTCTGGACTATTACCGGAAACGCTACGCCCCCCAGCATCTCGTGCTGGTCGTCGCGGGCGATGTGGATACCGCGGAGGCGGCAAGGAGGGTCTTGGAGCTCACCGGAGAGATGGCTCGGACCTTCGACCCGCCGATCGTCGTCGAAGAGGAGCCGCCCCAGGCCACACCGCGGTGGGTGGAGAAGTCGTTTCCGCCGGCTAGGCTCACCACCATGATCGTTGGAGTCCCCAGCGTTTCCCTGAGCCATCCCGACCTCTATGCCCTGGATGTTCTCGCCATCATTCTGGGGAAGGGTCGGACCAGCCGTCTCTACACCCCGCTGAAGGACAGGCAGGAGCTGGTCCTCTCCGTGGATGCCTTCAGCTGGACTCCCGCCTTTGCGCCCGGGATGTTCGGTTTCTCCTTCAGCCTGGAGCGCGACAAGGTAGACGCGACCCTGGCCGCCCTCTGGGGCGAGATCGAGCGGGTTCAGGCGAGGCTGGTCGAGGCAAATGAACTGGAGAAGGCGAAGCGTCAGATCGTGGCCGATTCCGTTCGTTCCAAAGAGTCGATGTCCCAGATGGCGTCAGGTCTCGCCGGCTCCTTCGTGGATACCGGGGATCCATACTTTGACGACTCCTACGTGGAGAAGATCCAGACCGTCTCCCGGGAGGACCTGCGGCGGGTGGCTCGGACCTATTTGAGAAGGGACGTGAGTACCGTGGCAATCCTCTCACCGCCGCGAACTGAGGGGAAGGCGACGGGCAGAGAAGAGGCCCCGGCGAGCGGGGAGGTGAGGGCGGTCACCCTTGAGAACGGCCTCAAGCTCCTCTTGAAGCGCAATCCGGTTCTGCCGTTGGTGGAATTGCGGGTGTCCGGCCTTGGCGGTCAATACCTGGAGCCGGAGGAACTGCCGGGTATCAGCAGCTTCACCACGGCACTCCTCACCCGGGGAACTGAGAAGCGAAGCAAGCGACAGATTGCGGAAATGATCGAGCAGCTGGGGGGAAGCATCACCGCGGGATCAGGTCGGAACACTTACTATGTCTCCCTGTCGGTGTTAAAGGAGGATATTGATCAGGGCCTGGAGCTTCTGGCCGACGTGCTGACCAAACCGAGCTTCCCGGAAGCCGAAATCGAGAAACAGCGGCAGGATACCCTCCTTGCCATCCGCCGGCTGGACGAAAACTGGCAGCAGGAGGTGGAACGGCTGTTCCGCCGCAACTTCTACGGGGGGCATCCGTACGCTAGAGATATTCTCGGGACGGCGGAATCAGTGAACCGCATGGGCCGCGAGGAAATCAGGGGCTTCTATCGAGGCATGGTTCTTCCTACCAACGCCGTGATAGCCGTGTTCGGTGATGTCGACCCCGATACCATGGTGTCCAAGATCTCGGCGGTCCTCGGGACGTGGCGGGCCTCCGGGCCGCTTCCCAAGGCTCAGCGGAAACCGGCGGAACGGCTTACCGCCGATCGGCGGATCGAGGAGAAGACAGCAAAGGTGTCGGCCGGTATCTTTCTCGGCACCGACGGGCTCAGCGTCACCGATCCCGACCGTCCCGTCCTCGATGTGATCGATGCGGTCCTCTCGGGGATAAGCTATCCGAGCGGCTGGTTGCACGAGGCCCTTCGGGGTGGGGACCGGAGTCTCGTATACGTGGTCCACGGCTTTTCTGCTTATGGCATCGATGGCGGTCATTTTGGGATTGTGACGCAGACAACCATGTCCAATTATCAGAAGGTGGTGATAATAATCTTGGACAAACTCCAGAAAATTCAGCAGCAGCAACTTGAACCGGGAGAGCTAGAAGCAGCAAAGAACATGTGCATCACCATGCACGAGATGGGTCTGGAAACCAATGGGGCTCAGGCCGCCAGTGCTGCTATCAATGAGGTGCTCGGCCTCGGCTACGACTGGGATCGCCGCTATCCGGAGCGGATCAGGCAGGTCCGGGCGGAAGACGTTCTCCGGGTGGCCGGAAGGCTGTTTCAGCACCATCTGCTGGTGAGTGCCATTCCGGAACGCCCGGTGGAGGCGGTCATACCGCCGGAGCAGCGAGACAGGATGCACGTCAAATAGCAGAAGGGCCCCCGCATGTGAGCCTTGTAAGGCTGCAACGGATGATGGTAGAGTCTGCAGCAAGAGAATGAGATCTAAGGACGGTGGGGGAAAAGTGGTCTTGTGAATTCCGCATCCGGGCGGGAGTGGGCCGGCTGCCACCCGACCGCCGGGAGGAGGAGAAGGTCACATGTGTGAGGCCAACGCCTATCTGGTCAGAAACGGCAAGGAGGAGCTCATCCTGGAGGCGGTGGATATCGTGGAGCCCGCTGAGGGGGGGAAGATCCGGATGGCGAACATCTTCGGCGAGCAGAAGTTGATTGTCGCCAGACTCAAGAGCATGTCACTCGTCAATCACAAGATCGTCCTGGAGTGAAAGCCTTCGGCCCCCTGACACGAGGGCCAAAGGCTTTTCGTCTTTCTTTCTTGATGGCCTCGTAAAAACCTAATCCGTGGGAGTGATCGATTTGGGGGCGTTCAGGCGACCATCCCTGCTTCAACCGCATCGAAAATGCGTTTCAGGCGGATGATCTGAG
>JAGFXI010000344.1 GCA_017861095.1 Deltaproteobacteria bacterium
GCCTGGAGTCTCGCCCTGATCTCGTGGAGTTCCCCTCGCAGGCGCGCGAAACCTTCCGCGGCGATGCAGATGAGGAGATCGCTGGTGGACTGATGGCACCCCTCGAGGAGATGCTTTACGCCCACGCCCTGTCGGTTGAGGAGCTCGAAAAGCGGCCGAGTTATGCCGGGACGGTTGGGGATGCCGACGAAGCTCAGCTGGACAAGGCCCCGGGTGATCTTGAGGGGAAAGATCTGCAGGGATTCAACGCGCTCCACCGGAGGGGCGCCTCCAGTCCTCGGGTTTAGTCGAACCCGGGCCGTCTCACCATCAGATCACGGAAGTTGGAAAACGCGATCGACGCAGGAGAGAGCCTCCTGGAACCTGTCGCTGCTCAGAACGCAGGATAAGACCGAGCTTGCATTGTTGACCGCCAGGGGCTGCACGCCGCTCAGCCGCAAGCTGGTCAGGAGCCGTTCCGCCACCTGGCCCCGCTCTTTGTAAGGGTAAACAGAAAGGATCCGTACGCGAGGATGATGGGAGATGCTCCGGATGTCAAGGGGCGCCTGGTGCGATCGCAGGAGCTCCAGCGAGGCGCTCAGAGATTCCGTCTCGAGGCAGAGGGCAAGCAGGCGTGTCGCCGGGGAGTCGTCATAGAGGGTGATGAAGCGGATGTTCACCCCATGAGAGCCAAGAAGCCTCAAGACCGCGGCAGGAGGATCCTCGGCTGCGGGGAGGGTGAGAAGGAGGAACGAGAGATCATGGCTCTTCAGGATTCCCGTGATGCTGATCTTCTCCTGCTCCGGTGCGCCGATGCGGCGGATGATCTCTACGGTCTTGCTTCGCTCTTCCATGGCTCTTGCGCTCCTTGCAGTCCTGAGGTGATCTTCCCCCGTCCCCCGCATCGGCGAACCGCTGAGCATCATGCACTTCACCTATACCACAACTGGCGTGTTCTCGCTTGGCGAAATCTAGCACGCCACCCCACTGCGGGGGTTGATCTCGACAACGGGGAGCGCTATAACCCGCCTCGAATGTCAGTGCGCCCGAGGAAAGGAGACGATGACTGCCGCCAAGTTGGTCTTCGCAGACGAGTCGGGACAGATCTTCGACCACCCCCGCCTGGAGATGGCCGGTGCGAGCGCCGGAACCTGGGTGAGGGTCGAAGGGAGCGCGCTCATTCCTCTTCCACCTGGCAGCGAACTCTTCGTCCTCCCCGGCCGCCTGCCGGTAGGATACGATCCAAGACGCAGGCGCCTCGAGGCGGTGGAGGAGAACCCCTACACGCCGCGAGGCAGGGTCCAGGCGATCGCCGCCTTCATGGCCCCCGCATACACCCAGATCCTCGCCGCTGCCTATCAGTCGGAACGGAATGCCCCGGTCCTTCCCCTCTTCAGTTACACCGCGGTGGGGTGGAAGGACGGGGGCTTTCAAGTGGCCGGCGTGCGAGTTGATCCCTTGCCCCGGCAGGACAGCGATCGCTTCGACCCACGAGCGATGAAGCAGCGTGCCAAGCGAGCCCTTGCCCGCAATCGGGAAAACCGCCTCATCCAGCACCTCGGTACCTGCGCCCTCACCTATGGCTGTCCCGCGGCGAAGAACTATTTTCTCGGGCGGTGGGAGGCGCCCCTCCCCACCTCTCCCCGTTGTAACGCCGCCTGCCTCGGCTGTATTAGCCTGCAGGAGCAAGGCCCGGTCTGCGCCACCCAGGAGCGTATCTCCTTTGTGCCCAGCCCCGAGGAGATCGCTGAAGTTGGCGCGCCGCATCTCGAGAAGGCGAAGGGCCCGGTGGTGAGCTTCGGCCAGGGGTGCGAGGGCGAGCCGCTCCTCCAGGGGAAAACCCTTGCCAGGGCCATCGATATCATGCGGCGTCGCTCCGGCCGCGGTACGATCAACCTGAATACGAACGGGAGTCTTCCCAGGGTCGTGGCCCGGCTGCGGCGAAGCGGGCTCGACAGCATCAGGGTGAGCATGAACAGCGCCCGGGCCGACTTCTATCACCGCTATTATCGGCCCCGAGGCTACAGCTTTGCCGCCCTCAAGGAATCCCTTGTGGCGATGAAGGCTGACGGCGGGTTCGCCTCCATCAATCTCCTGACTCTCCCGGGCTTCACCGACGAAGAAGAGGAGGTTGAGGCGTTGCTCAGCCTTATCGATGAAACCAATCTGGATCTCATTCAGATGCGAAACCTGAACATCGACCCGGAGTGGTATCTCCACGGGATAGACTATCGGCCCAGCGGCAAACGGCTCGGCATTCCGGCCATGATGGCGAGGATCCGCCGGCACCATCCTCAGGTTCAGCTCGGCTACTTCAATCCCTGCCTGAACGCCGATTAATCGCCCCATTTTTTCTTGACCTCGCCTTGCGCCATCCGGTATTCTGCAATAATTCGGTGGTCCGACCGAAAGGCAGGAGTGTGGCCGCCGTCCTCATGACGGCGAATGACCACCATAGAAAGTCTCAGCAAGAGGAGGAAGTGAGTTGGCGGAAGGTACAGTGAAGTGGTTTGATTCGAGGAAGGGTTACGGCTTCATCCAGGAGGAAGGCGGTCGCGACCTCTTTGTTCACCACACCTCCATCGACATGACGGGGTTCAGGACCCTGGCGGAGGGTGACAGGGTCAGCTTCGAGGTGACGGAGAGCGACCGGGGACCGGTAGCCAAGAATGTAAAGAAGGTCTAGCTCGCTGCACCTTGATTTGAAAGGGCGTCTCGGTCATCCAGGCCGAGACGCCCTTGTCGTTTGATGCCCTCCGTCTTACCGCAGGTGAGTCACCCGCCTCTCTTCTCTCCCGGCAGCCTCGGCAGATACTCCAGGTTGACGTTGTGCATGGCGTTCAGGATGTTGCCCCGGATCTTCCGGTTCTTCCGGTAGAGCCCCTGAAGCATTTCCCGGATCTCCTGACGCTTGCCCGAATTCTTGGAAGGGCACGGATTGACCGTCCAGGGAATGCCCCGCGCGTGGTGAAACCGGCGAATGGTATCGCTGTCCACGAGGGCGAGGGGGCGGATCACGGTGATCTCGCCGCCGAAAAAGGGCTGCCGCGGCAGCATGGCGGCGATCTGGGAGCCATAGAGAATGTTCATGAAGAAGGTCTCGATGAGGTCATCGAGGTTGTGGCCGAAGGCGATCTTGGTGCACCCCAACCTCCGGGCCTCGGTGAAAAGGGCGGCCCGCCGGCGGCGGGCGCAGAGAAAGCAGGGATTCTCTCGATTCTCCGGACCGTGGGCCTCCAG
>JAGFXI010000345.1 GCA_017861095.1 Deltaproteobacteria bacterium
TCTCTGCCAGCTCTGACGGCCGAGACTGTGGAGCAGGTAGAAGTCCACGTAATGGGTCTTCAGCTTCCCGAGTTGCTCATCCAGGAAGCGGTCGAAATCGGCCGCCGTCTGGACCAGCCAGATGGGGGACTTGGTGGCGACCATGACCCGGTCGCGATAGCCGGAGAGGGCCTTCCCGAGGAAGGCCTCACTCTGGCCGCCGTGGTAAGGGTAGGCGGTGTCGAAATAGTTGACTCCCTGCTCGATGGCATGGTGGATCATGGCGGTCGCCTGATCCTCATCGATGGGCTTCGTCCCGTCGAACACATCCGATGCCTTCTCCAGCCCCTGCTTCAGGGGAAGGCGCATACAGCCGAACCCCAGAACCGACACGTCACGAGTGTTTCCCAGCTTGCGGTACAACATGAGCTATCCCTCCTAGTGCAGGGTCTTGCCGATGTACTTCAGCATCTGCTTGAAGACCATCTCGAGGATGTCAGGGGCGATGAAGTAGCCGGGCATCTCCTTGTAGAAGGTATCGGTGACAGCCTTGGCAGCGGCGTCGAGATCCCCGCCGTGCTTGCGGTAGGAATCCGTCAGGTAGGCTTTCCACTTGGTGCCCTCTTCGAGGGTCAGGTCGACGAATCGTTGCGCCTCCTCGCCGGTCATGTAGCCGTAATGGTCGAGACAGAGGTAGGAAACGGCGAGAGGCCTCACCTTGCCCAGGCTCTCCAGGTACTGATCGACATTCGTGTTCATGGAAGGAAACAGCGTATCCTTGAAGGCCACTCCCACCGCATCGGAGGCGAAAAGGGCCTTCATGGTCGGCTCGTAGGCGCAGATGGAGCAATTGGAATGGCCGGGGGTGGCGATGATACGGAGGGTCACCCCGCCGAGATCGACGGTATCCCCATCGCCGACGACGGTTCCGGTGATGTCGTCCCGCCACTCGAGATCGTAAGGCTTGAGGGCCTCGAGGGCATTCACCTCCTTGGCGCTGAGCTGGCTGAAGCTGTTCATGATCTCGATCGCCTTGGGCTTGGCGAAGACCTCCCACGCCGGCGCCGAGGCGACAACCTCGATCCCGGGGTATGTGCGCTTGAAGTAGGGGACCATGCCCACGTGGTCGAAGTGGGAGTGGAGGACGAGGAGCTTGGTGAGCTTCTTCGCGCTGAGCCCGAACTCCTTCATCTGGGCGAGCACGTCGGGAAGGATGTAGCTCATGGCGCCGTTGATCATGACGGTGCCGTCTTTTCCTTCGAGGTAGTAGACTCCCGTCTCCTCGCGGCCGAGGTACCAGAGATTGTCCGTGACCTTGCCGGGCTTTCGGATTCTCATGTCGTCGCCTCCCCTCACTCGCGCCAGTCTTCAACTTGAAGACCAGGTATTCGGCGAAACTCATTCGTATTGTGGGTTACCAGGATCAGGTCGTGGGTCTTTGCGACCGCAGCAATAAAGAGATCGTTCGCGCCGATCCTCGCACCGGCTCGCTCCAGGTCCAACCTGATCAGAGCGTACTGGTGGGCGCAACGATCGTCGAAAGGCATGCTGACAAAGGGCTCGCAGAACTCCAGTACCAGAGCCAGGTTCTTCGCCGTACTGGCGCTTTTCCTGGCGCCATACAGAAGCTCGGCTACCACGACGGAACAGAGATAGATGTCGGAAGGGTCATGGCGGGCCAGGCGGTCCTTCACGGCTGACTCTCTGTTTCTGAGGATGTCGATGCAAGGGCTCGTGTCGAGGATAAACATCTAGAACTCCTCATCCAGGTGCTCTGGCTTGGCGCGAACCACCTCTGGAAATTCACCCTCCCATTTCCCGCAGACCTTATCGAAATATCGCTCCGGCCAGCCCTCTCCCACGTCGCGCTTGATCACCTCGGCCAGGTAGCGGGATAGAGTCATCTTCCGCGCTTTTGCTTTCTCGCGCACCTTTGCGGCCAGCTTATCGGGCACATAGAGGTGAAGTTGAGGCATAGTTCCTCCCTAGTATTTTGTATTCACATATAGCAAATAGCCGTACCACCGTCAAGGAAAGGGAAGGTGATCGTAAACGCGAAAAGAGGAGTATTGACATACCATACATTTGTCTGGTATTATCAATTCAAAGAGAAAACTGTTCGCACCCCCCTTTTGCAAAGGGGTGTGAGCAAACTGTCCGATAACGCCAAGAAACAGTCTCCTCTCCCCCTCGGGAGGCTTGCCCGCCTCCGGAGGGGGGAGAGGATGAAGGTGAGGGGGATGAGGAGCAGCACAATAAACTGTTGTGTGCTCCCCGGAGCATTTCCCTCATAAGAAGGAGGATCGGATATGGGACGCACGCCGGCGGGAGAGACCAGAGAGCGGATCTACCGGTTCGTGCGCGACCGGTTGCTCGGCGGGTTTCCGCCCACGGTGCGGGAGGTGAAGGAGGCCTTCGGCTTCCGCTCCGTTCAGACGGCGAGAGAGCACCTGGAGGCGCTGGTCACCGAAGGGCGCCTCGCCAAAGAGGCAGGCAAGGCCCGGGGCTACCGCCTCGGAGGAGACTCGAGACCCACCCGCCTCATCCCTCTGCTGGGCCGGGTGCCGGCCGGCCCCCTCAACATCGCCACGGAAGATCTGGAAGGGTACCTCCCCATCCAGGGCCATCGCTCCGGCGACGACCTCTTCGGCCTCCGGGTTCGCGGCGAGAGCATGACGGGAGCGGGCATCCTTCCCGGTGACATCGTGGTGGTCCGCCGTCAGCCTGCTGCCGACTCGGGCGACATCGTGGTGGCCCTCATCGGCGGGGAGGCGACGGTGAAGCGCCTCCGGATCCGGAGGCGCCGGGTCGAGCTCCACCCGGAGAACCCGGCCTTCGAGCCCATCATCCCCGACCCCGCGGATCTCACCCTCCTCGGCAAGGTGATCGAGGTGCGGCGTTACCTGGAGCGGCCATGAAGAATTATCCTCTCATCAACCCGTCGATCTCTCCCGCACTCTCGCCCCAGGCATGGCGGGCGCTCGCTGCCCGGGATCTCACCATGAAAGGGGCGCGGGAGCTGACCGCTCCCGAGCTCCCGGCGGCGTGGAGGCTTGCCACCTTTTCCGGCCGGTTCGTGGAGGTATCTGCCGACCAGGCCGGCGCCGCCCTGACCCTGGCCTTCCGGCTGGTGCTCGAGGCCCAGAAGGGGGGAGAGCCGGTCGCCTGGGTCACGGGCCGGGTGAGCACCTTCTTCCCCCCCGATGCCGCGGCGAGCGGGATCGATCTCTCGGCCCTTGCGGTGATCTGGGCCCCTGAGGCCATCGGGGCGGCCCGGGCTGCGGAGCACCTCCTCCGCTCGGGCTCCTTCGGCCTCGTGGTCCTCGACCTCGGGGCGAAGGCGCGGCTCCCCCTCCATGCCCAGAGCCGCCTCGCCGGACAGGCCCGGCAGCACGCCACCGCCCTCCTCTGCCTCACGGAGAAAGAGCGCAGCCAGCCATCCCTCGGCTCCCTCGTCTCCATCCGGGTCCACGCGGCGAGAAGGGAGAGGGAGGGGGATCGCTATCGCTGCGAGGCCCAGGTCC
>JAGFXI010000346.1 GCA_017861095.1 Deltaproteobacteria bacterium
GGAGGTGACGACATGTCAAGCCGCGGTTTTTCACGTCTTGTAACACTTGTCTTGTTGCTGTCCTCTTTCGGTATTTCCTTGGCTCAATCTTCAAATGAGATCCTCGTATCGGCGGCGATCAGCATGAAGAACGCCTTCGAAGAAATTGGTAGAGTCTACGAAACAGTGAACAGAGACGCGAAGGTGTCATTCAACTTTGGGGCTTCCGGCGACCTCGCCAGGCAGATCGAAGGGGGAGCTCCTGTCGATGTATTCGTGTCGGCGTCGGTCACAGAAATGGACGATCTCGACTCGAAGGGTCTGGTCCTCAGAGGGACGCGGGTGAACTTTGCGAGAAATAGGCTCGTCCTCGTCGTTCCCGCAGGTTCCGGCCTGAAGGTCACCTCCTTCGTCGACCTCCAGAAGCCCGAGATCAAGAAGATCGCCATGGGCAACCCGAAGACGGTACCGGCAGGAAGATACGCAGAGGAGGTCCTCAGGCATTACGGCGTCAGGGACTCACTGAGAGAGAGGCTGGTCTTCGCCGAGAACGTGAGGCAGGTGCTCGACTATGTGGCGAGAGGTGAGGTGGACGGCGGCATGGTCTATAGCACCGACGCCATGACGCGCCCGAAAGAGGTGACCCTGGTGGCGACGGCGCCGGAGGGAAGCCATAAACCGATCCTGTACCCGATTGCAGTGATCAAGGGAACGAAGAAAGAAAACGCGGCCCGGGGCCTAGTTTCCCTGGTCGTCTCGCCAGAGGGCAGGAAGATACTCGAGCGACACGGTTTCGAGCCCATCCAGGGCAAGTAGCCAAGGCGATCGACCCCGCAGAGAAGTGCACCATGGACGGCGATTCGGTACTTTTTTCCTTGAGACTCTCGTTCCAGGTAGCCCTGGGGGCGACTGCTCTGGTGGTGCTGGTCGGGACTCCCCTGGCTTATCTCCTTGCCATGCGTCAGTTCCGCGGCAAGGATCTCCTGGATATTCTCCTCACTCTCCCCCTGGTTCTTCCGCCCACGGTGACCGGGTACTACCTGATCGTCCTTTTCGGGAGAAAAGGGGCCATAGGGGCGATTGTCTACCAGGTAACCGGCTTCAGCATCATGTTCACCTGGTATGCGGCGGTGTTGGCCTCCTTCGTGGTGGCCCTACCGCTCATGATTAAGGCAAGCCGCGCCGCTATCGAGGCCGTGGACAAGAATCTGATCAACGCCTCGTACACCTTGGGCCATGGCGCCTTGGAAACCGCGGTGCGCGTAATCCTGCCCCTGGGACGGAGGGGGATCATCGCCGGGGCGGTGCTCTCCTTTGCAAGGGCACTCGGGGAGTTCGGCGCCACGCTTATGGTCGCCGGCAACATTCCAGGCCGGACCGACACCATGCCGATCGCCATCTACTCGAAGGTGGGCAGCGGCGACTGGTCGAAAGCTCACCTCATGGTCATCATCTTCACGGTACTCTCGGGTCTCGTTCTCTACACCTCGAATAGGCTGAGCAAGAGGATCTTCTGATGGGCCTAGCCGTCGAACTCCGCAAGAAGGTGAACGGGTTCGCCCTTGACGTCGCCTGGGAGATCGGCAACGAGCTTGCCGTTCTCTTCGGCGTCTCGGGGGCGGGCAAATCCCTGACCCTGCAACTGATCGCCGGCCTCCTCACCCCTGACGATGGCCGTGTTCAGCTGGGGGAAGAGGTCTATCTTGACACCCGCCGGGGCTTGAACGTCCCGCCCCAGAGGCGCTCCTTTGGTTATCTCTTCCAGGACCTCGCCCTCTTTCCCCACATGAGGGCGCTGGAAGACATCATGTACGGGGCCACGGGGATCGCCAAGGGTAAAAGGCTCGACCGGGCACGGCGGATCCTTAAGGTCTTTCATCTGGAAGGGCTCGAGCGCAAGTTCCCAGCCGAGATCTCCGGAGGCGAGAAACAGCGCGTCGCCTTCGCCAGAGCCCTGATACGAAGCCCGGCCGTGCTCCTTCTCGATGAGCCGTTCTCCTCCCTCGACAACCCCCTTCGCCTCGAGATGCGTCGGTTCCTCATGGAGATACGGAAGGAGTTCGACATCCCCGTCGTCCTCGTCACTCACGACCTGGTCGAGGCCTGTGCGCTTGCCGACCGGATGATTGTCTACTCCCGGGGGAAGATCGCCCAGGTGGGTGCGGTGGCGCACGTGCTCGATTGCCCCGTTGATGGGGAGGTGGAACTGCTGGTGAACCGGAGGAGCCTCGACCTGCCCTCGCACCTTTGCGTGCAGGGGCCCACCGGAAGACTCGGGTGACGGGAGCGGCCGGGGGCTTAGTTCACGAGAGGATCGGGATTGCTATCAAGACGGCTCGGCGCCGTCGATCACGACGCTGCAGGTACTGCATTCGGATGCCGGGCGGAACCCCTTCTCCTGGGCCAGCATGTCGAGATGGAGGAGGCCGATCTCGGCCACGTCCGGCACAAACTCGTGGGCGCGTTGCCTGAGGTCCACGGAAAGCAGGTAGCACTTACAGGCGTGGCAGACCTCCGCTCGGTCGTGCTCACTGCCTGCGACAAAGTAAAGCTCCAGCTGCTTCGGGCCCTCGTGTTCGCACAGCGGACAGACGAGCCTGGCAAACCGCCACTCGTGAGCGCAGAGAGAGCAGCGCAACCATCTCTGCCCCTCGCTACCGCGAAGCAAGCTCAGGCCCGGCGGAGACCCGCAGATGGGGCAATAGCCCTTCGGCCAGCGGAGGTCCCGGACGAGGGGTGCGAGGCTCTCCGAGCGCCTCTCGATCAACGGTCTTGCGATCTGCCTGACGGCAAAGGTGAGGCCTTCGAGCGTCACGCCGAGCCTCTTGGTCAACCTACCCACCTCATCCTTCCGAGACGTGAGGATCCCCACGAGACACTGCTCAGGGTCCAGCTCGCCACTGGCGAGGGCGGATCGCACCGTGCCGAGATCCGCCCTCATCTTGGGAAAGCTCGCTTCCATGGAAGGAAGGAGGCGATCCGCGGCGTGGAGCCACTGCTCTCTCGCGAACCGAATGATGGCTTCGGCGGTCGTGAGCGGAACGCCTTGCTCGAAGCGAGCCGCATTCGGGGCCTCCGGCATGGGATCTTCGAGCGCCGGGAGCTCAGCCTTCAGGCGGGCCCGTTCCACCAGCAGGGTCGTGAAGGCATCGACAACGTTTCTTGCCGCTGGAATTTCGTTTCTTAAACGCTTGAGGGCCCGTTCCACCCTGGCTTCAGCCTTTGCCGGTGAGCTCTCT
>JAGFXI010000347.1 GCA_017861095.1 Deltaproteobacteria bacterium
GAGGGGCTCCGTGAGTCCCAGGAGCACGAGGCTCTCTTCTTCCAGTGGCTAGCCCGAGCCAAAGACGACATCAACGTCGAGGGCGAAGAGTCGGTCATGAGGAGAATTGATACGGGCTACGAGAAATATCTTGCCAATATCAGCAAGCTGGAACTCATGTTCCAGTTCGACCCGAACACAGCCCACAAGTTCTATCGCGAAAAGCTCTATCCCTCCCTCGTGGAGGTCCGCGACGCCTGCAGAGAGCTCCGTCAGCTCAGCGAAAAGACCATGCTGAAGGCCGGCGACTACGCGCAGCGCACGGCTGCGAGAGCGATCTGGTCGATGATCGCCATTGGGGTCGCCGCGGTGGCCATCGCTCTCAGCTTCAGCCTCCTCCTTTCCACCCGCCTCGTACGCCCGGTCCGGCAGCTTATGGAGGCGACGCAGAAGATCAGCGGCGGTCATTACGATGTCGCCCTTGCCGAGGAATCATCCGACGAGCTGGGCCGTCTGGCTCACGAGTTCAATGCCATGGTCGGCAAGCTCAAGGAGTATCACGACCTCAACCTCGGGCAGATCGTGTGGGAGAAGCGCAAAGCCGAGGCGGTGATCCAGAGTATAGACGACGGGATCGTGGTGGTGGACGGGCAGTTCAGGGTTACGGGCATCAACCGGACGGCTGCCAAGATGTTCGGTCTCGAGCCCGTTCAGGCGGTGGACCGACACTTCCTGGATGTGGTGGGGGATGAGCGAATCCTCTCCTACCTGAAACAATCCGCGGAAACGGGAGCCGTTCCGGAGATCGAAGAGAGCACCCGTGTGCTCAGTATTCAACAAGGGGACGCGCAACGCCACTATCACTTTTCTATCACACCCGTGAAGAGCGAGGCCGGCTCCATGGTGGGGGTCGTCCTCGTGTTGCGGGATGTGACTCGGCTCAAGGAACTTGACCGCCTGAAGACCGAGTTCGTCATGACCGCATCCCACGAATTGCGGACCCCACTCACCGGGATCGCCATGAGTATCGACCTTCTCCACGAACGGGCCATGGGAAAACTCGATGAGAGTGAGCAGCAGCTCCTCGACGCCGCCCATGAAGAGGTGCAACGACTCAAGGTGCTTGTGAGCACCCTTCTCGACCTGTCCAGGATCGAGGCAGGCAAGATCGAGATGGAGTTCGACCGGGTTCCCGTCCAACTCCTCTTCGACAAGGCGTTGCCACCTTTCAAGGCCCAGGCCGATGAGAAATCGGTCCAACTTGCCCTCGCCCTTCCGCCCAGACTTCCCCGGGTCAAGGCGGATGCTCACAAGATTACGTGGGTGCTCACCAACCTTATCTCCAACGCCCTGCGCTACACCGACACCGGCGGACAGATACGCCTCCGGGCTGAAAACTACGGCCCACAAGTACACATCTCGGTGAGCGATGACGGTCCCGGGATTCCCTATGAGTTCCAGACCAAGATCTTCCAGAAATTCGTCCAGGTGAAAGGCGACAAGGCGAGCGGGAGCGGCCTAGGGTTGGCCATTTGCAGGGAGATCGTCCGCGCCCACAGTGGCGCGATCTGGGTGGACTCCACCCCCGGCCGGGGGAGCACCTTCACCTTCACACTGCCGGTATCCCAGTGATCCCTGCTGGAGGGAGGCAGATCCATGAAAACGCGACCCGTATTGATCGTGGATGACGAAAAGAACATTCGCCTCACCGTCTCCCAGTCACTCGAATCCATAGGACTGGACACCGACACGGCGATGCACGGTGAAGAGGCCCTCGCCAAGTTGAAGGCGAACGACTACAGCCTCATTCTCCTGGATCTCAAAATGCCGGGAATGGATGGGATGCAGGTTCTGCGCCGGATTCGCGAGCTCCGCCCGGCGGTGCGGGTCATCGTCATCACCGCCTATGGCACCGTTGAGTCCGCAGTGGAGGCCATGAAGCTTGGGACGGTGGACTTTGTCCAGAAGCCTTTTGCTTCCGAGGAGATCCGGGCCTTGGTGTCACGGGTACTTCGCCGGGACCAGCTCGACGGCCAGAAAGCCGAGGATTACTCTTCCCGCCTCGAGCTTGCCAAGCGGTGCGTGGCAGACCGCCAATTCGCCGCCGCCATCGACCATGTGAGGAAGGCCATCTCTCTGGATCCGGGTCGGCCTGAGGCCTTCAACTTGCTTGGCGCCCTCCTCGAAATCGACCGTAACGTTCCTGAGGCGGAGGAGTGTTATCGGGAGGCCCTGAAGCTCGACCCCTCGCATGGGCCTGCCAAGGAGAATCTCGAAAGATCGACGCGATCGCGCCGTCACAGTGAGACCCCGTCCGAGGAGAAGGACACAAGGAAGGGGAGGCGGTAACGACAAGAGCCGCCACCACCTCGCCGTCGGGTTCCTCTCGCCCCTTCTGAACTAGGTTCGCCCGGAGGAGAGCCTCTCAGCCTCCGCTGAAGAACCCGGAACCCGGACTCGCCGCCGTCGCACTCGAAGCGCATAACCGTACACCATCAGGTTCACTGCGATCACGAGCCCTCCGAGCGCCACCTGGATCCCTGGGGTAAGTGCCTCCGGGTAGAGCACCGGAACCAGGTAGTGCTCCACGAACCCCCCTGCATAGCCTCGCACATGACCCTTCAGACACAGCCAGTTCTCAAGGGGGGTGAGAGGGCAAACCCACCCGGCCCACTCCACCAACGCTCCCCAGAGCACCGCCGGTCCGTGAATCCAGATCGACCCCCGCCACCTGAGGACAAGGAAACCTCCCAGGAGCACAAAGGCCACGAAGGCGAGGTGGAGCACCGTGACGATGTCGGCAAGGAGACGGTATGCCATGGCGGCCTCCGCGACCACGCAGCGTCGCCGAGTGAACCAGCTGATTCGCCGCGTGATCTGCCATCAACCCCGGCGCCAAAGGCAGGGGGGTCTGCGGCGCAAAGCGCATTCGGAGCCTCTACCTTCCTTAACCGACTCGAAGGCCCCCCGGGCTTTCCACCTCGGCCCCGCCCGAAAGGCTCAGCCTCCCTCTCCACTAACAGTGGCGCGATCACGCCCTGGCGTGACGCCTTTGCAGAGTAGATCTCCCTGGCTTGCGGCCGCGTCTGCCATGAGCGCTGCCATCAATTGCCCGCCTTCTCCTTCGCGAGCTCCTCCGGGCTCATGGTCCAGTATGGCATGCCATCCCGGCTGCGACGGACTTTGAATTCGAAGGTCTCCCCCTTCTGCACCTTGGAGGCGAGA
>JAGFXI010000068.1 GCA_017861095.1 Deltaproteobacteria bacterium
CACCGCTCGGGCGATGGCGTCATTGAGGGTCGCGGTGGTGACGCGGGTGCTGTACTGCGCAAACACTCCGGCCACCGTGGGAAGCAGTCGCCGAACACGGCTCCCGGTCAGCGCCGAGATTTTCACCACCGGGGCATAGGGCATGAACTTCAGGGCGATGTCCAGGGCATCGGCGATCTCCTTCAGCCGACGCGGCTCCTTCTCCACCAGATCCCATTTGTTGAGGGCCACTACCGCCCCTCGCTGCCGCTCGTGGATGTAGCCGGCGATGCGGACGTCCTGGTCGGTGAGCCCCTCGGCGGCATCCACGAGGAGGACCGCAACGTGGCATCGCTCCACGCTCTTCAGCGCCTTAAGGACACTGAACTTCTCCACCTTGTCCGTTGTCTTGCTCCGACGGCGGATTCCGGGTGTATCTACAAGGACGTAGTGCTCCCCGCCGAACCGAACGGCGGCGTCTACAGCGTCCCGCGTCGTGCCCGGCACGTCGCTCACGAGGACCCGGTCGGTGCCGAGGATGCGGTTCACCAGGGAGGATTTCCCCACGTTGGGCCTCCCGATGATAGCCACCCGGATGCCGGGCGCCGCCTCCTCTTCCTCCGTCGTCGGGGGAAGTATCCCCACCAGGACGTCCATGAAATCGCGGATCCCGTAGCCGTGGGCGGCGGAAATCGGGAACACCCGCTCCACTCCCAGCTGGTAGAACTCGTAGGCGGCCTCTTCCTGACCGGGTCCATCGATCTTGTTCACCGCGTAGAGGACGGGCTTCCCCGACCGGCGAAGCAAATCCACCACCTGGGTATCACCCGGGTGGAATCCCCCCTTGCCATCGGCGAGGAAGATGACCAGATCCGCCTCATCCACCGCAGTCTGCGCCTGCCGCCGAACCAGGGCCTGAATGCCCCTGGGACTCTCCTGGTCACCCACGTCCAGCCCGCCGGTATCCACGAGGCAGAAGGAGCGTTCGCCCCAGGACGCCGCGGCGATGAGGCGATCGCGGGTGATGCCAGGAGTGTCGTCCACGATGGCGCGCCGCTCCCGGGTGAGTCGGTTGAACAGGGTCGATTTCCCCACGTTCGCCCGACCCACAATGGCCACGATCGGCTTGGCACCCGAGGTACTAGTTATCAGGTTCTCGTTCGAGGGAGACTTCATGCGTCCAATCGTCGCGGCTGGAAGCCGCTCCAACCGAAGACCGCCGGTGCTGCAGGTAGGGGTGGTATGCGGCCGCATAGCGCATCCGGAGCATCTACCTTCCTTCGCCATCAGGAAGGGCCCCCGGGCTTTCCACCACGACCCCACTCAAAAGGCCCGGCCTTGCCCTCCACTATCAACGGCGCGATCACGCCCTGGCGTGACGTCTTTGCAGAGCAGATCATCACTGCCTGCAGCCACGTCTCTTGCCTTTTCTCCCTACTGCCTACTGCTTACCGCCTGCTGCCTGCTGCCCTCTCTCCTCCGCCTCTCTCTCCAGTTTCACCGCCACCTCGGCGATTTCCCCCATCCCGTGGTCCCTAACAAGCCCGCGGAGGAAAGGGTAGTCTTTGCAGGCCGGCCTTCCAACCATCTGCTGGAGTGTCCTATACGCCGGGACCAGGTAGCGGGCAAAGTGCCGCCTCCCCTTGACCCGCGTCAGGAATGAGTAAGCGGCCACGATCTGAAGGTTGCGGCAAAGGGCGACCTGCTCGTAACCATCGAGGAAATCCGCGACCGATATTCCGGTAGCGTCGCGGAGCTGCTCCGCGTGCGCCAGGAGCAGCCGCTCGGCAAGAGGCTCAGGAAGCTGCACGTAGGGATCCAGGAGGAGAGCGGCGAGGTCGTATTGGGAAGGCCCCTTGCGAGAACCCTGGAAGTCTATGACGTAGAGGCGTCCTTCCTTTACCATGAGGTTTCGGGACTGGAAATCCCGGTGGAGGAAGAAGGAACGTTCCTCAACCCGCGCCGCCCGCTGGGCGAGAAGAGAGAACTCGTCCGCAACATGGTCCCAGGCAATCTTCATACCGAGGGCTTCCCGGACGAAGCTCTGGTAGAAGTATCGGAGCTCCCGCTCCATGACGAAATCCGGACTGTAGAGCGGGGTATCGAAACACTGCCCGGTGTCCAGCCCCTCACTCGCCTGCACCTGGATCCGGATGAGCACGTCGGCGGCTTGCTTATAGAGGCCCTCCACCTGGGAAGCGCGGCCCGGGCGCACTGCATCTTGGAGATGAATCGAGCCAAGATCCTCGAGGAGCACCAACCCCTCATCTCTCCAGTAGCCGAAGATCTTCGGGACCGGGATCCCGCGTCGCTCCAGATGCCTCCCCATGTACACGTAGGAGTCATTCTCGTTGGGAGAGCGGTTGTCAGCCGGCGGGCTCCAGAGGAGCACGAAGGTAGTCTCCGAGGTGAAGAGCCGGTAAAAAGTCCGGTCAGACCCGTCTCCGTGGAGCGGTTCCCAGCGAAAGGGCGGAGAGAGGAAGGTCTCCTTACGAATCAGGTTTTCGGCCCGTTCTCGCAACTCACGCCCCAGCCCATTCCTCGGGACCGTTCCCGATTCCACTCTCTTCGTTCCCTCATTCATAGGTGGTTATTCGTTCATGTGTCTTTCGGCCACGACGACCGCATCCCGCACCGACTCCCGGAGCTCAACGCCATCGCCGATGACGCTGTTTCGCACCAAGCAACCCGGGCCAACCTGCACACGGTCCCACAGGACGCTTTCCTCGACCGTCGCTCCTTCCGCCACCTCGCAATCGGCGCCGATACAGACTGTGCCGGCGAGCAGTACTCGCTTCCCCATCCGCGCCGAAGGATGGACAATCGCCCCAGGCCCGGCCTGGAGCCCGGGAATCGGGGAGTTCCCGAATCGGGAGAATTCCTGGTGAACCGCCAGGTATCGGGGCACCTCACCAAGCTCCCGCCAGTACTCACCTCGGGCCACGTGAGCCATGACCCTCCTGCCCACGGCGATCAGCCGTTCGTAGGATTGGATGATGGAGGAAGCCCCTTGGGATGGAATGACATCGAGAACCTCGGGGCTCACCACCTGGATGCCAGTGAAGGCCAGCGATGCATCCGGCGGCCCATCTTTGAAGCGGACAATCCTGCCGTCAGCTCCCACCTGCACCTGGTTGAACCGGGGCTCGTCGGTGAGCACCAAGGTCGCGACCGCCTGGTTCTGGAGATGGCCGCGGATAACCCCCTGAAGATCGATGGCGCTGAGGATGTCGCCGTTCATCACCACGAAGGGGCGATCGTCCCAGAAATCCACCACATTGCGAATGGCCCCACCGGTACCAAGGAGGGCTCGCTCCACTCGCACCTGAACGGGGATCCCGAGATCATGGGAAGCAAGATAAGATGCCAGGACCTCGTTGAGGTGATGGGCGTTGAGGATCACCGCCTCGGCTCCTGCGCCCCTCAGATAATCGAGGAGCCAGTGGAGGAGAGGGCGGTTCTGGACAGGCATGAGCACCTTCGGCCTACCCAAGGTAAGCGGTCTCAGCCTTGTGCCCAATCCCGCAGCCAGGATCATGGCCTTGAAAGGAATCATCCCCGACTCCGCCGATACCACCCCGGGCACCACATCTACCTAACCCCCATAATGCGGGCTGGACAAAACCTTGCCCCTGTATCATCATGTTGCGCGTCATATAGCAGATGTCGCCTCTGCTCGCAATCTCCGGGGAACTCGCATTATGGAATTGCAGGAAAGGCTCTCTGAACTGATAATGGTCGGCTTCTTCGGTCAGGAACTGGATGCGGCCCTGGCCGACCATATTTGCACGATCAAGCCATCCGGTCTGATTTTTTTCCGGAGAAACGTCGCCTCCCCCGAGCAGATCGCCCGGCTCAGTCGAGATCTCCAGCGCCTCGCCCTCGATGAACTGGGGCGCCCGCTTCTTCTCGCCGTCGATCAGGAGGGAGGAACGGTCGCCCGTCTGAGTCCGCCTTTTTCCCAGCTGCCCGATGCCAAGGTCTTGGGCGCTGAGGGTCCCGAGGCCGTGAGCCGGTGCGCGCGCCTCTCCGCCCAGGAGATGAGACTCGTGGGGCTGAACCTGAATTTTGCCCCGGTCCTCGACGTGCACCTCCTCGACGGCCCCGGCCTTATGGAGCGCCGCTCCTTCGGACGAGACCCGGCTCTGGTGGCCGAATGCGGGGTTGCTGCCGTCACGGCCATTCAGCAGGAGGGAGTCATGGCAACCGCCAAGCATTTTCCTGGTCTTGGCCGAGCCGAAGAGGACCCACACCTGAACCTCCCTGTCGTTCCGGCAACGAGAGAAGAGCTCCTTCACTTAGATCTGGTTCCCTTTCGCGCCGCTTTCAAGGCCGGGGTCGCCTGTGCCATGACCTCTCACATCCTCTACCCGGCGCTGGATCCCGAGCTCCCGGGGACCCTCTCTCAGGCGATCCTCACTGGGCTCTTGCGTAACGAACTAGGTTTTGACGGGGTTCTTATCAGCGATGACCTGGACATGGGAGCCGTCACGAGTCGGTATCCCCCGGAGTGGGTCGCTCTCACCGCGCTCCAGGCGGGTGTTGATCTCCTGCTCGTCTGCAACGACCAAGAGCACATGAACCTGGTCGCGGAGGCCGTCCGCGAGGGGATCTCTCTTGGTCTCCTAGACTCCGACCAGGTTGCCCGCTCTCTTGCCAGGGTGGAAGGTCTGCGGAGCGGATATCTGCAGAACCCGGAGTTCTCCGACCCCGACGGAGTGGCGGCGTATTTTGGCCGCTGAATGATGAGGTGTGAGGAGATGGAAATGCTCACGGCTCGCCCTCGTCCTTACGCCGTGGTGAATCCTCGAGCCGCTCTCGGGAAGAGCCGCCGACTTTGGCCTGCACTCTACCTAGAGCTTAGCCGCACCCTCGGCGTGTTTCCCTGGGACTGGACGGAGAGGCCGTTGCATGCCTCGACTTTGGTTCGAAATGCTCTCGGGGAGGGGTGCGACCTGATCATCAGCGTGGGCGGCGACGGCACGCTGAACGAGGTCGTGAACGGCTTCTTCGACCAACAGACGAGCCTATCTCGCCAGGCCGCTCTTGCCGTCATTCCTTGCGGCTCCGGCGGGGACTTTCGCCGCTCCCTGGGCTTTGATGGAAGCGTTCGCTCCGCCCTCGCCGCCGTTCTTGCCAGCGACTCTCGCGAAGTGGACGTGGGCCGTCTCTCCTATCGCTCCTTTTCCGGCGAGCCGGCTGACCGTTTCTTCATCAACATCGCCAGTCTGGGTCTTTCCGCCCGAGTAGCCCACCTGGTGTGCCGACAACCCTCGTACTTGGGCGGCTCCGGGCGGTTCTTTCTCGCTACCCTCCAGGCGCTCCTGAGCCACAGGAACCAGCACGTGAATCTCGAGGTGGACGGTGAGCCCTTGCCGCCCCAGATCCTCAACACGGCCGCGGTTGCCAACGGCCGTTTTTTTGGCGGCGGGATGCAGATAGCGCCCCGCGCCCTGATCGACGACGGCCTTTTGGATCTGGTCGTGCTCGGCGCGGTCGGCCTTCGGGATTTTTTCCTCTGGGGCCCACGATTATACCAGGGAAGACACCTGAGCCATCCCTGCATCCACTGTCGCAAGGTGGCCACCGTCTCGGCCACCGGTGCCGTTTCGGTCATGGTGGAGGTGGACGGCGAGCCCATCGGCACGCTGCCGACCACCTTCAGTCTCCTTCCCCGGGCTCTGCGGCTGCGGGTCAACCCTGGTGCACCCGGCCTGGTAAGTCACTGAAATCTCATCAAGTGCGCTCTCTCATCGCAGCTGCCCTTCGGCGCAACTCAGGGCGCCGCTTGTCCCGAGCTTGTCGCAAGGAGCCTGGCGAGGGAGAAGCCGCTCCCACAGGGTTCTCCCCAGCGTCGGAGGCAGGGTGGTCTCCGAGACACGGCACCTGACAGACTGGATCTCACCCTGGTCTTGGCCACCTCGTCTGTGGTATATGGAGAACAACCACGCCGCACTGTATTGGAGACACGAACCAACGGGGGAGAACACGAGAGTTCCAGGAGGAATATCATGGCAGCCTTGAATAAGGTACTCCTGATCGGGAATCTGGGGGCCGATCCGGAATTGAGCTACACCCCCAACGGCACGGCCAAGGCCACCATGCGTCTGGCAACCCGGGAGGTCTGGACCGGTAAGGACGGCCAAAAAGGCGAGCGCACCGAATGGCACCGGGTGATCGTCTGGGGGCGGCTGGCGGAGATCTGCGGCCAGTATCTGACCAAAGGCCGGGAGGTTTACATCGAGGGCCGCCTCCAGACCCGCTCCTGGGAAGATCGCGACGGCAATAAACGCTGGACTACAGAGGTGATCGCCTCCGGTATGCAGATGCTCGGCGGGGGTCGCGGCGCCCGCGAGGAAGGGGGAGGTGCCGCACCCGAGGAGCCGCCGCCGGATTTGCCTGCCGCCGACGACGACGTCCCCTTTTAACCCGTATTATGCACGAGCCGCCGGCCCTTCTTAGCTCCCTCTGCCCCTCCCAAGGGGGAGAGGAGAACGTTCTTGGGGTTGTCGGACAGCCTGTTGAGGGTCTGTTGGGACCATAGCCCGCATGATGCACGAACGACCTACCACGGCCGCCGCTGTTCGTCAGGGCGATGAAAGAAGAGGGTAACTCGCCGAGAATTCGCGTCAAGCTGGGTGGGCGGGGATCACGGTGTGGGCTAGCAGGGAGACGAGACCTAGTGGGCATTGGCGCTCGTGAGCCGGAGCGGCTCAGTCCTCACGCTCCTTTTCCTTCTTCTCGATCTTGGGTTTCTCGTCGCCGGCCTGGACCTCGTCGCCGGATGTGGCTTTCTTGAAATTCTTGATACCCTTCCCGAGACCTGCACCGATCTCCGGCAGTTTTCCGGCCCCGAAGATGATGAGGATGATGACGAGAATCACCAACAACTCCGGCATGCCGATTCCAAACATAGAGCACTCCTCGTCACACGCTGAAACCGACTCCGACCGCCCCCCTGATGCGCGTGGGGACCGCCGCTCTCCGTTGCCGGAGGAGATTCAGCAAGGGACTAACAGATCCGTTCAAACTCTTGCAGCAGTCTGATGAACTCGCGGGAGCTCCGGTAACTATCGATCGCCCGCTGGTGTCGGACCCACGTGCGCCACACGTCCATCCACGCGTCGTTTTGCCAGTACCTCGCTCCGCATGGCTCCCCCCCTTTTTGAGTGAGGTAGGCCTGGTACTCCTCCTGGCAGCCAGAGCAGAGCGGAAAAGGCGTTTCTAATGGATTAGCCCTTTCCCCTTCTTCGATGTGGGCGCCGCATCTGGCGCACTTCAACGAACAGCGGGAGCAGTGGATGATCCTCCTGAGGATCTGGATCTTCTCCTCCCTTAGCTTTTCTTCCTCATCGGCCTTCGAGAGCTGGCGTCTTCTCTCAAGTTCAATGATCTCAGCCACCCTCTCGCTCCTGGCTCGGGTTGAACCAACAGGCATTCTGCGGTGCCCGTCGAGGCCAACGTATCACGTCGCCTCTCTGGAATCAAGAGATACGTCCTCCTCGGTCTGGGCCTCCGACTGATCCGCATCGAGGTTGAACATCTTTCGAGCCGTATCCAGGTAGAGGTCTTTGCGGGCCTTGCTGCTGGTCCGTTTGAGAAACAGAATCGGGTCGTGGAGCACCTTGCTCACGATGGACTGGGTCACCACCTGGAGGGACCGGGCCAGATCATCCGGGAGCGGGTCCAGAGGGCCGAAGGTTTTCTTGAGCTCTCCCTGGCGAATCTGTTCCGCTTTCTCCCGCAGGGAGACGATGGTGGGTACAACCTCGAGGGTGCGCAGCCAGGACTCGAACTTGAGGGCCTCGGCGGTAATGATGTGCTCCGCCCGCCCGGCTTCGCGGAGGCGATCGGCGCGGTTGAGGTCCACGATACCCTGGAGGTCGTCGATATTGTAAAGGTAGACGTTCTCGATCCGGTTCACCGCGGGTTCGATATCTCGCGGCACGGCGATATCGATGAAGAACAAGGGCCGGTTCCGTCGGCTCCGCATCCGCCGTTTCACCTCGTCGGCGGTCAGGATGGGATCAGGCGATCCGGTGGAGCTGATGATGATGTCTGCCCGGCTCAGCTCCTCGGCGACCTCGTCGAGCGGCACACTGGTACCCCGGAAGCGCTTGGCCAGGGCCATGGCCCGCTCCAGGGTGCGGTTGGCGACAATGATCCGATCCACGGAATTGTTGAGGAGATGCTCGGCCGCGAGCTCCGCCATCTCCCCGGCTCCGATAAGGAGCACGACCTTCCCGGTGAGCTCGTTGAAGATTTTCTTCGCCAGCTCTACGGCGGCATAGCTGATGGAGACCGCCGACCTGCCGATTCTGGTCTCGGTGCGCACTTGCTTCGCCACGGAAAAGGCTTTATGGAGGAGACGATTCAGGATCACCCCGGACGTTCTCGCCTCAACCGCCTGGCGGTAGGCCTGCTTGATCTGTCCCAGAATCTGCGGCTCGCCGACGACCATGGAATCGAGGCTGCATGTGACCCGGAAGAGGTGCTTTACCGCCTCCTGGTCGATGTAGGTATAGAGGTAGGGCTTCAGGGCGCCCCCGGTTTGTCCGTAAATCTCCCCCAGGAACCCAACCACAACGCCCAT
>JAGFXI010000348.1 GCA_017861095.1 Deltaproteobacteria bacterium
GAGGCGCAAACGCCTCGGCCATAAGAAAGACTGACGCCCATGGGGAACGCCTGGTCTTCACAACGCGGCACCGCCGGCCTTGGCGCCACGCTCATGTTGAGTTCGGCATTCATGTTTGCCGTACTCGACGGCCTTATCAAACTTCTTGGACCCCAGTTCAGCGTCTGGGATCTCTCCTTCTATCGGTTCGGTTGCGGGATGGCCATCCTCATACCCATCTCCGGCCGGGGGAACCCTTTCAGGGGCCACGACCTGCGGCTCCTTATTGTAAGGGGGATCACCGGATCGATTGCCTTCTTCTGTCTGGTCGTCGCCATTCACCTGGTGCCGATCTCGACCGCCATGGTGCTCTTTTTTTCCTATCCCGCCTTCTCGGCCCTCCTCTCCCCTCTCATCTTCGGGGAGCCGATCACCAAGGGGGAGTGCGTCTGCGTGGCCGTTTCCCTCGCCGGTATTACCATTCTCTTCGACTTCCGCCTCGAAGGTGCCCTCTTGGGCCATGTCATGGCCATCCTGGGGGCAATCAGCGCCGGCCTCTCGCTCGCCCTCATCAAGAAGCTCCGTGAGACCAACGGCAACATCATCATCTATCTGTACTTCTGTCTCTTGGGCTTCGCCATGTCTCTCCCCCCATTCATGCTCGACCCCCGTATTCCCCACTCTGCCGCCGAATGGCTCATGCTAGGCGGCATCGTCGTTTCCTCCATCCTCGGCCAGATTCTCATGAACGAAGGCTTCCGGTACTGCAAGAGCTGGGAGGGCGGCGTCTACCTCATGGCCGAGGTGATACTGACATCGGTTCTCGGGATCGCCTTCCTCGGCGAGTCGGCAACCTGGCGGTTCTGGGTGGGAGGTCTCCTGATCCTCGGGAGCGCCATCACCCTCAATCTCAGGAAGCCCGGCCCCGTGGCCGTCGCCGAACCGATAGCACCGCCCGACCGCTTCCCGGTCTGATTTCTGCCTGGATGCCTTCCCTCTCAGCCGGCCTTGACCACCGGACAGGCCTGGAGGCACTCCTTGATCTTCTCGTCGGGGTAGGAGAAGTCCGAGAGATCACCGCGGAGGTAGGCGTCGTAGGCACCCAGATCCAGGAGGCCGTGACCGCTGTAGAGAAACACGATCACCTTGCCCTCGGGTGCATTCTTCGCCTCGTCGATGGCGCCCTTGATGGCATGGGCGGTTTCCGGAGCCGCGAGAAACCCCTCGGTCTCAAGGAAGAGCCGCGCCGACTCGAACACCTCCGTTTGATGGTATGCCTTGGCCTCGACAAGCCCATGATGAACCAGGTGGCAAAGGATCGGAGCGTCGCCGTGGTAGCGGAGACCCCCGGCATGAATGGGCGGGGGGAAGAATCCGTGGCCCAGGGTGTACATCTTCAAGAGCGGCGTGCTGCACGCCACATCGCCGAAGTCGTAGCGATACTCGCCCCTGGTTAGGGTCGGGCAGGCTTCCGGTTCAATGGCGAGGAAGCGTATCTTCTCCCCGGCGAGCTTGTTGGGAACAAAGGGGAGCATGATGCCGGCAAAGTTGCTGCCGCCCCCGACGCACCCGATGACGACGTCCGCCTTCTCCCCGGCGAGCTTGAGCTGGGCCTTGGTTTCCAAACCGGTAACGGTCTGGTGGAGCAACACGTGATTCAGGACGCTTCCCAGGGAGTACTTGGTGTCATCATGGGTGGCGGCGTCCTCGATCGCCTCTGAAATGGCAACCCCGAGGCTTCCCGAACAGGTCGGGTCCTCCGCCAACATCTTGCGGCCGAATACGGTCTTGTCCGAGGGTGATGCGAATACCTCAGCTCCGTAGGCACGGATCATGATGCCCCGGTAGGGCTTCTGCTCGTAGCTGCAACGTACCATGTAGACGGTACAAGCAAGGCCGAACATCCGGCAGGCGAAGGCGAGGGCGGTGCCCCACTGGCCGGCGCCGGTTTCCGTGGTCATCCGCCGTACACCCTCTTTCTTGTTGAAATAGGCCTGGGCGATGGCGGTGTTCGGTTTGTGGGAGCCGGCGGGCGAGAGGGACTCGTTCTTGTAATATATCCTGGCCTTGGTGCCGATAGCAGCCTCCAGGCGGCGCGCCCGCACGAGCGGCGTCGGCCGGTACAATCGGTAGATGTCGAGCACAGGTTCCGGAATATCGATCCAGTTCTTGGGCGACACCTCCTGTTCGATCAGGCCCATGGGGAAAATGGCGGTCAAGGCCTCAGGGCCGATGGGCTGGTGCGTTCCCGGATGGAGAGGCGGTGACAGCGGTTGGGGTAGGTCGGGCAAGACGTTGTACCATCGTTTGGGTATTTCGCTTTCCGGCAAGAGGATCTTGTAGTCCATGGGTTCTCCCTCCTTACGGTGAATGATCGCCAGCGGCACCGAAGCAAAACAATTCTCTCGGCACCGATTTCCCGAAAACAAAAGGCCGTGGGCATTTCCGGTCTGCCCACGGCCTCCTGATCACGCTATGTCGGGATCACCAGAGTGGTGGACACACCTCTCGCCGACAGCACCAGCACCATGATCCCGCGTTCTTCATGGAAGAAAACCCCTCGACCAGGAATCAATGCAGGCTAGCCCGTCCCCTCCGTCTTGTCAAACACTTTTTGAAGGATAGACCTAGACGCCGCGAGATCATGGAGATGGTCGTGCCACCGGGCGCTCACAGAAAGGGGCAACACCGGGGCAGAGATGGTCTGCGGCGCAAAGCGCATCCGGAGCCTCTACCTTCCTTGCATGACAGGAGTGACCCCCAAGCTTTCCACCACAACCCCGCCCAAAGGCCCGCCCCGCTCTTCACTATCAATGCCGCGATCACGCCCTGGCGTGACGCCTTTGCAGACTTGTCCGCCTCCGGCGGGGCAGACCTTGCTGCCCGGCGGGGCGTGACGGGAGGGGGCAGGCGGATCTACTCCGTCACGACGTCTCACAGGGAGGAACCCGCTCCTCGAGGCCTCTCCGCTTCTCGTCCGTGAGCGCCAGCTCGACCTGCCAGTCATCCCGGGCGTGTTCATCCCTCTTCTTGATGAGAAGCCAATCCTTGGCCGGTCCCTTGCCCCTCGGCTTCAGCTTGTTCAGGGTAAACCCGCCGCGGAGGCGGGTCCCATGGAGAACAAAAGCGATCTTCTGCCCGGTCACCTCGACCGGCTCGAATTCACCCTCATCCCAGATCACCACCGGCCCGGCGCCATAACTACCCGCGGGGAT
>JAGFXI010000349.1 GCA_017861095.1 Deltaproteobacteria bacterium
ATACGGGAACTCCCGGTGGGTGAAGATATGGATAAAGAGCTTCCCGCCGGGGCTCAGCCATGTGGCGATGCGGCTGAGAAGAAGTTCCCAGTTCCGCATGTGCTCAAACATCTCGACGGAAACGATCCGATGGAACCGTCGGGGCGGCTCGAAGGCGTTCATGTCGGAGGTGACCACTTCCAGCCGGGAGAGGCCACGCTCCGCCGCGGCTCGTCTGATGAACTCGCCCTGTGGGCTCGAGTTGGAAACGGCGAGCACTCGGCACTGAGGATACTTTTTAGCCAACCAGAGGGAAAGGGAGCCCCAGCCGCAGCCGAGGTCCAGCACGTCCATGCCGTCCTCCACCTCTGCCCGCCTGCAGGTGAGCTCAAGCATGGCCTCTTCCGCGGAATCAAGGGCGGTAACCCCCTGCGGCCAGAAACAGCCGCTGTACTTGAGCCGACTCCCGAGGACCTTCTGGAAAAAGGCGCAGGGAAGCTCGTAGTGCTGCTCGTTCGGTTTGTGGACCTGAAGCGCGACGGGGCCGTGCCGGAGCCCGGCCACAAACCGCCGCTTCGCCTCCTGCTGGAGCTCGCTGTCCCCACGGCGCTCCGCCCGCAGGCGCTCCCGGTTCAGCCAGCGAATACCCCAGCGGATCAGGTGATCGGAGAGGGCGCCCCGTTCTGCGAGTTCGATGAGATACTTCACGATCTCTTTCTCCACCCCGGCCACGGAATGAAAACGCTCGTCCGTTCCATGTAATCCCGGTACTCCGGCCGGCTCTCGATCATCGTTTTCTCGAGGAGCGTGACGCCGGACACCTTCAGGAGCAGAAAGGTGATGGTGAGCGGGCTGATTATGGTCCACAGACTCCCGGGGGTAGAAAGAGTGATGAAGAACAGCCCCCACCAGACGAGGCACTCGCCGAAGTAGTTGGGATGACGGCTGTAGGCCCAGAGCCCGCGATCCATGATTTTGCCCCTGTTGGCGGGGTCCGCCTTGAAGCGCAGGAGTTGCCCGTCACTGATGCCCTCAAAGGCGAATCCCGCGGCCCAAACCGAGGCCCCCGCCCAGTCGAGCCAGCCAAGCCGCTCAGGTGTAGGCGAGAGCTGTCCCACCTGCAGGACCAGAGAGATCACCCAGAGGAGCACCGCCTGAAGTCCGAAGACGGTGAAGAGGCTCACCCACCAGAAGCTCTCGCCGTACCTGGCCCGCCAGGCCTGGTAGCGGCGGTCCTCACCCTTTCCCCAGCCCCGCCAGAAAATGTGAGCCGCCAGGCGGAGGCCCCAGACCGTGGTGAGCCCGGTAATCAGGATCTTCCGACCGCTGAAGCCCTCGGCGACCAAACATGCGATCCAGGCGATGAGCACGAAGCCGAGCCCCCAGAAGGTATCCACGATACTCGCATCCCGTTTCACCAAACTGAGCAGCCAGACAAAGACCATAAGGCCGAGCGCCGCTCCGAAGGTGAGGCTGACTAAAGAGATCGGAGTATTCACGCAATTGACCCTTTCGTCATCTCTTGATTCCGCAACAGCCGAGCTCGATCAGCCGGACCCGCTCCAGCGGCGACCAGGCCGAAGAGGGTCTCGCACCGTCCGGCCTGCCCGGCGCTCGGCGATGGCCGCGAGGATCTCCCTGTGGACCCCACGGGTGATCGGATAGGAGAGGGCGATGAAAAAAGCCGCCACGTTGCAGAGGGAAGGCACCAAGGCGTACAAGACCCGCAGGGCGAATTGCACCTGCTCCGTTTGGTCGGTGTTGGGCACATAGCCCACTTGGCCGAGAATCGTAAGCGCCGCCCCGACGCCCAGAGCCGCGGCGAGTTTCTTGGTCACCGACCAAACGCCGACGTAGAGACCCTCCCGCCTCTTGCCCGAGAGAAGCTCGTCATAGTCGATGACGTCCGCCTGCATTGCCGAGGGGATTGCTATCGTTGCACCGAAGCCTATTCCCGAGAGGAACACGAGCACCCCGTAGATCGGCGCATCACCCGGCCCGAGGAAGAAGACTCCGATGAAGGCGCCCGTGTTGATCACCATCGCGGCCAGCCAGGTGATTTTTTTCTCCAGTCTCCGCGTCAGGAGTACCCAGCCCGGAAGAAAGAGGATACCGGTGACGAAGTAAATGAGAAGGAAAAGGTCGGCTTGCTCGGACCCAAGGACGTATTGGACGTAGTAGAGAATCAGTGTCGCCGGAAGATTGCTGCCGAAGGCGGCGACGACATAGGAGACAAGCAAGATGATGAAAGGCCGATTCCTGGCCAGGTCGCCGAGCCCCCGCCACGGTGCCCTCTCTCGGGCTGCCGCTGAGGGGCGTTCGCGGATGGCAAGAACGCACCACCAGCAGAGCGCCACAAGGAGGGGTGAATACACCATGGCAATCCAGAAGAACTTTGCCCTTTCTCCTTCAGCGTCAGAAGCGAGATCGAAGAGCAGAACCACCAGCGCCGGTGAACTCGCCGCCACGAGGGTGCCGGCGATGAGGAAGCCGTCGCGCATGCCCAGAAGGCTCGTGCGCTCGTCGTAGTCCATGGTGATTTCCGGACCCAGGGCCTCATAGGGGACCGTGACTGCAGTCCAAAAGAGAAAGAGAGTGAAGATGCCGATCCCGAACCAGATGGTTTCGACGAGCGGCGACGCCTCTGGCGGAATAAAGAGAAAACACAGCGAAGCGGCGAGGAGGACTGCACCGCCGCCAATGTAAGGCCGTCGTCTCCCGAAGGCTGTCCTCGTCATGTCCGAGAGGAGCCCCATCCCCGGGTCGATCACGGCGTCGAAAATCCGCGCCAAGAGTATCAAGTAGCCGAGAACTGTTATATGGACGCCCACCGCGTCGGTGTAGAACTTCGGGAGATAGACGTAGACCGGTATGCCGACGACGGCAAGGGCAAAAGCGGGTGCCGCATAGGCGATCCGTTTCGCCGTCGGGACTCGCTCGGAAGCCTGTTGACTGGTCGCGTTCGTCTTCTCCCGTTGAAGATCAAAGCCCATTGCTCCCTCGTGACCTCTAATTCGGTAGAAAAAACTAATCAGGCGCGTTTATGTTTGCCAATGGTGGCACAAGAGCGTGTGAGGATGTGCGAAGCGCTCCCTTCTGTGCAGGCGGGGATAAGCTCCGCCCCTACCCAACTCGCACTTTCGTCGCTATCTCGAGCGCCCTTACGGCGCTCCGCTCCTTGTCTTTGATCTCGAGCATGAGATCGAAATCGATC
>JAGFXI010000350.1 GCA_017861095.1 Deltaproteobacteria bacterium
GGAAACCGGAGCAGTTTCCCTGGCGGGTCACCTGGTTAGGCGAGCACAATCAGGAATCCGACATGGCCTTCTACGCTACCCCCGCCGGCGACCACCTTGTCGGCCCGGGCATCTCCCGCTGCCAGTTCGGGGCCTTCATGCTCACCTATCCGCCCATGCGGGTGTATGACATCTGGGAGGATTCGTTCTTCGACGTGGCCCGGACCAAGCCGGAGCGCCTCCTCCTCGCCGCCATCGACTACTGTGAGGAATCTCAGGTGGCCTACATCGCCGCCCGGCCGCCCCGGAGCTGGTGTCATGCCGTGGCGAGCAGGTACCGCAAGAAGATCATCTACCTCCCCATCGGTCTCTTCTCGCCGGTATTTCTGAAAAAGATGAGAACGTTCCACGTCCTCGACGGCCACCACGTGCGAGAATATGCTCATCAATATATCTAGGCGGGCTAAAATCTTCTTCTCTGGCCGGGCATAACCGGAAATCGTCTACGTCGCTGGAAGAAGAGCTGGACTCATGAGAAAGGAGGAGACCTGTGGCAAGAATACTGTTGATTTCATGGCTGGCAGTTTTCCTGACGGGCTCTGCGGCCGCCACGGGGGAACTCAAGGTCGGCGACCGCGCTCCTGATTTCACCCTTCAAGATCCCACGGGAAAGACCTATACTCTCGAGGCTCCCGAGTTTCGGGGGAAGGTCCTTTCGATCTTCTACGTGGACCCGGACGAATCCGACATGAACGAGCATGTCTCCGAGGCGCTGAAAAAGGCGGCCGACGGCAAGATCCTGGATCGCACCTACTACAAGGGCTTCGGGATCACGAATCTCAAGGCAACCTGGAAGCCCAACGTGATCATCAAGGCCATGGTAAAGAGCAAACAGGAAAAGTACGACACCACCATTCTCCTCGACTACGACTTCACCATCTTGAACCTGTGGGGTCTCCAGAACGATTCATCCAACCTTGTCGTGCTGGACAAGGAGAGAATCTGCCGGTACCTCTACAAGGGACAGATACCGGCCTCGGAGATCCCTCGCATCATCGCTCTCATCAAGGAATACGAGGGGAAGTGACGAAAAGGGAGGTGCTTTCATGAATCGAATTCTCGCCCTCGTGGCTTCGCCACGGAGACTTGGAAACAGCGAGCTCATGGCCAAAGAGATCAGCCGCAACCTCTCGCAACCACACCGGCTTCAGCTCGTCCGCCTGCCCGACATGGATATCCGGCCTTGTCGCGCCTGTTACACCTGTCTCTACGATGAGCACACCTGCTCACAGGATGATGATTTCTCTCGGATCCTTGAGGCGATTTTGAAGGCGGACGCCTTCATCCTGGCGGCTCCCGCCTATCTCCTCGCTGCAAATGCCAGCCTGAAGCGCTTCCTGGACCGGGGGCTCTCTCTCCATCACCACTTCCGGGAACTTTGGGGGAAACCCGCGATCGCGGTCACCGTGGCCGGCATCCCGGGCATGGAGGGATACACCAAGCTCTGCCTAGAAAGCGCCGCCCGGCTCATGGGTCTCGAGCTCAAGGCGAGCGAGGTGGTCTACGGGGCCCTGCCGGGGGAGGTGTTCCTCGACGAAGGCAACCGGCAGGTCGCAAGAGATCTCGCCGTCGCTCTCTTCGGCCCCCCGCCGCCATGGCGCAGCCTTCCGTGGCGCTGCCCCGCCTGCGGCGGCGACACTTTCCGCTTCCTGGGGCCGGATCGGGTCCGCTGCATGACCTGTAGCAGCCCCGGGAGGGTTGAGGTGAAGGAGGGTCAGATCACCTTCGCGGTGGAGCCTCCCGAGGATCACTTCTTTCTCACGGTTGAGGGGGCCGTCCGCCACGGCGAATGGCTTAGGCAGATGAAAGAGCGGTTCCAGGCGAAGAAGCAGGAACTCAAGGCTATCTGTCTCCCCTACCTCCACGACGGCGAGTGGCTCGAGAGCAGGGGAGTTCCGGGTAGCGCTCAGGGGAAGGCCCAAAAGTGAGAGGATTCCTGCCGGGATAGATCGATTTTCCTTGCAATTTTGCGAGACTTATCCCATCGTTGGAGACGATCATCTATCCGAGAGCGCCGGGATTTGCATTCCCGACGAACGAGCCCGGCCGGATCTCCTCAGGACCAGGACGTAAGGGTATCCATATGACGTAAGTGCGCTGGCAGGCGAAGAGCGGCTGATGACGATGAAATCGCTAGGACGACATCTCATTATCGAACTTTTCCACTGTGATCGCGCCATCCTGAACGACCAGAAAACGCTCGAGAACTACCTGCTGGAGGCGGTCAGGCTCTCCGGCGCCACCACCATCCAACCATTTTTTCACCACTTCTCACCTCACGGCATCAGCGGGATCATCCTCATCGCCGAGTCCCACTTCGCGGTGCATACCTGGCCCGAGTATGGCTACTGCGCCCTGGATATCTTCACCTGCGGGGAGCAGATCAAGGCGCAGGAGGCGCTGGTTTTCCTGAGAGGGAAGCTCGGAGCTGGAACCGTATCCACCATGGAGATCAAGCGCGGCATCCTTGATCTCCCCCAGTCAGAGATCCGCCACAAACCCGATCAGGGATCATGATGAGCGAGCAGTTCTGGTTTGCCGAGGACGGCGCCGAGAATGTGGTGATCTTGTTCCGCGCCCGCCACCGGGTCTACGCCGGGAAATCCCGGTACGCGAGAATTGACGTTATCGATACCGTGGAGTACGGGCGAGTGCTCTTCCTGGATGGGATCGTTCAGTCGGCGGCCCTCGATGAATTCATCTACCACGAAAGCCTCGTCCACCCGGCCATGCTTGTCCACCCCGCGCCCCGGAGCGTGTGCGTCATCGGCGGAGCCGAAGGAGCGACCATCCGAGAGGTGGCAAAATACGGGGACGTACGCCGTATAGTCATGGTGGACATTGACGGAGAGCTCGTTGAGGTGTGTCGTCGCCACCTCCCGGAGTGGAGCGCCGGTGCTCTCGAGGACCGACGCCTGGAGCTCCATATCGCGGACGGCCGTCGCTATCTCGAGGAGGCCAAAGAGACCTTCGATGTCATCCTCGTCGATCTCGGTGATCCCACGGCGGGGAGCCCTGCCGTCTCCCTCTTCACCCGCGAGTTCTACGATCTCGTCTTTCGTCGCCTGACCTCACAGGGGCTTGCCTGCTTCCAGGGAGAAGATCTCCAGCCCAACCGTCTGGCGTTTCATGCGCGGATGGTGATCGAAGGTCAGCCGTTCCGCCTCCGCTACCTCTCCCCGGCCTTCCTGAGTTGCCTCTTCCGACTGCCCGCCTATGTGGAGGAGGCCTACGCCCGGTATCGGGAGATCATGACCGACGCGAGGCCGTGCACTTTTCAACCCTAGCGTGACTTTATCTCTTCAGGGTCCAGTGAGTTTGGGAGCGAGGGGACGTGTGGCGGGCTATTCTTCTCTTGTTTCTCCTTCAGGCACAGCCCGCTCGAGGAGGAGACCGTCTTCGCCGTCAGCGTAGTAGGATTCCATTTTCTCCACTTGCCCAAATCCAAGTCTCTCGTAAAACCTTCGTGCCCCGTGGTTTCCCACCCGTACCTCCAGGCGAAGGGGGATCCCCGGCGAACGCCGGATAACCTCTTCGACCAGGCGGGTGCCGATGCCCTGGCGTCGATGCCTTCGAGCCACCACCAGGGAGACCAGGTGGCCCTTCGGAGTGAACACCACGTAGCCGACGATCTCCTCGCCCTCCGCCACCAGGAAGTTCTCGGGGTAGCGGATGGAGAGGAGGAAAAGCTCCCACGCGGCGAGCTGGGATTTGGGCGCCGCCTGCGCCTCGACGCGGAGCAGTTGCAGCAGGTCCCGGGACTGCACGGGTCGAATCGTGATATCCATGGGTGACAAAACAGAACTTGAGGGGATGCCGTGGTACCGTCGGCCTCCGCGGCAGAACAGAAGCGACCGGGAGGTGGCCTCTTCAGTGCCTCGCCGCTCCGGCGGGAGACCAACCAATGCTCCGCTCAAGCGCTCGCAGCTGCTCCTCAGCGTACTGGAGTCGGTGGAGGAGAATGGCCAGATCTTCAGATACGTCCTGCTGGCTCACCCCTCGTCGCTCCGCGGCCTCCTGGATGTGGCCGATGTCGACCATGGTCGCCTCGCCGAAATCCCGGAATACCTGGACGAGCGCCTCGACGTAGTGGTCCACAAAGGCGAAAAGATAGGCGAACTTGAAGTTCTCGCGGTAATTCATGAAATAGGTGAGGAGCTCGTTCTGGGTCTCCTGTTTCACCAGGGCCACTGCCTCCTGGAAGAGTTGCACGCTCGTCTCCGTCTCGTCCTTCGCCGGACCCCGCCGGAAGACGCGGTCCTTGAGCCCCGAAAAGAATTGCCGGAGCCGGCCGAGACCAAAGCGGATGAGAAGAGACCCACGGCCCACAGCCTCGGACTGCTGGAGAAAGGCCGAAAAGGGCGGTGGTTTCAGCGCCGGCCGTCGCGGTAGGGGGAGGGTCTCCGGGGTCTCGAGAGCGACCGGGACATCGCGGGCGGTGAGGCTCGTCTGGTATTGCCTGAGGGCATGTCCGAGGAGATCCCAGTATGCTGCGGCTGCTTCCACGAGCTGTTGCTCGATCTCTTCCTCTCTTGTCTTCGCAAAGTCGATGACCTTCAGATTCACCGATCTCTTCCTCTCTTGTCTTCGCAAAGTCGATGACCTTCAGATTCACCCTGTCCACGAGGTGACGCGACAAGGCCTTCCGGAAGTCCTGATAGAAAAGGTGGAGGTTTTCCACGAGCTGTCGGGGCTCCGCCATCTCGGTCCGATCAAAGCGCTCCACCGGGTGGTCGGCGATCATGGTGAGGGTGTCGTCGGCGATCCGCCCCTTCTGGTTGTCAAAGAAGGAATCCACCGCGCTTCGTATGCCGATCTTCAGGGAGTCCCGGAGACCGTCCAGGGTGTGCTTCACCGTGGTGATCACCGCCGTCACCGAGTCCTGGCGCTTCCTGAGCTCGTCGGCCAGCTCCTTGAGCTCTTTCACATCCCGCGAGAGCAGCCCCTGCCGCGTACTTACGGAATCCCGCATACTATGGGTGACCCGCTGCAGGTGGCCGAGGACACCGCCATAGAGCAGCCGGTTTCTTTCTCGGTTGATGAGGTGTTGAAACTCGGCAACGAATTCATCGTAGCCCCGGCGCGAGGCCTGGACCAGATCTTTCTCGGCATGCCAGCCTTCCAGCCGCCGCTGTTCCCGCGGCGAGAGGCTTCTCTGGCCGTCGCCCGACTCCAGCACGTGGAGAAGAGCCGAGAAGGTGTAGACCTTGGCGTCGGGCGCCAGGAGACGAAGCTCTTCGGCCGCCCGTATCCGGAGCCGCTCGAGATCCGCTACGCTTCCGTGTTCGTCCAGATCGGCATTGAGAATAAAGAGGGTCTGGGGCAGCAACCGGAGAATCTTGATTGCCTCGATGAGCTTCACGTCGGCCTGACGCACGCCGATCCGGCTGCTGAGGAGGTAGAGAATCCCGTGACTGCTGAGCAGATAATCCTGCAGAAGGGCAAAGTGAAGCGGATTGGGTGAATCGCTCCCCTGGCAGTCACCGATCTCAACCGATTCCCCCAGCCAGGGGATAGGGAGCTGAAGCTCGATGTCGCGCAGGTATACCGCCTGAGACTCCTGCCCCACGAAGTCCTGGTGGCGGTGGAGATCTTGGGCGGTGAACTCGAGGCGAACCGGGTTTTCTCCCACATGGACGCCCAGGGTCTTGAACCCCTCCAGGTACGCATTGATGAGCACCACCTGGGGATCGAAGGTGTCGTGGTCGGCCGGATGATCCCGCCGCACATCCTCGAGGACACCCTGGAGGGCGCGCCGATCATTCTCTCGCCGCAGGTCAAGAGGACCCAGCCCCTCCTGGACCGAAGGGAGCCCCACCAGGGCGAGGGCCTCGTTCAGCTCAGCATTGATCTCCGACCAGGACTTGATCTCCACCCATCCCCGCTCCTTGGCGCCCGATCGGATGCGAGTAATAAAGGCGGTAATGATGCCGGCTCCCCGCTTGAGGAGGTCCCGGCCCTGGATGGCATTGATGAAGGTGCTCTTTCCGGCCTTCACCGAGCCCACCACCGCGATCCGAAGCGTCTGCTCGTCGAGCGATGCCGTCACCGCCTCCAGACTTCGGCGCCAATATGCCATCTGGGCAGAGTCGTGCCTGAAGAGGGGCGCCAACTCACCCGTCAGGGTCTCCAGGATTTGCCCCAGCTTCTTCAAATCCTGTTGAGGGTCGAGATCAGACTGCATAGGAGATATCGATGATTTCAAACCGCTTCACGCCTCCAGGCGCCCGAACCTGGACCTCATCCCCGACCTCCTTGCCGATGATGGCTCGGCCGATGGGTGAGGTCACCGAGATGGTGCCGCTGGCGAGGTCCGACTCAAATGGCCCGACGAGCCGGTAGCGCACCTCTTCTCCCGTGTCCTGGTTTTCCAGCGCTACGGTGCTCCCAAAGACCACTCGCTCCGGCGGAGCTTTCGGGGGTTCCACCACCTCGCACTCGCTCAGCTTCTTGTAGAGATCGTTGATCTTCCCCTCGAGAAGGGCCTGCCTCTCCTTGGCCGCCTCAAATTCGGCATTCTCGGTGATGTCACCGTGGCGGCGGGCCTCGGCTATTGCCTCGATCACCCGGGGCCGCTCCTCCTGCTGGAGCCGTTGGACCTCAGCCCAGAGACGATCATACCCCTCCCGGGTGATAGGAATGCGATTCATGGTGAACTCCTTCCTCGCGCGTTTACCCTTTCTGCGGCATCAGGCGGGGCCAAGCCCTTCAGGAAAAACAGCAGACATGTCCCAGGCAAAACGAAAGCCCCGGCTCTTCCAGCAGCCAGGGCATCCACCGTCTTTTTCTTTTACCTTACCTGCTGAGCCGTGTCAAGGCAGGGCAGGCTTGTGTCCGCCCCGCCATGCTAGGAACACCCAAGACCCTCTAGTGCCAGATCGAGCGGATTTCAGCCTGCCTTGATTGGCCCTCTTCGACACTCAGCGGGCGCAGGCTAAAGGGGGAAGGTGACCACGCGGACCGTTCCAGTATCCGGCTCGCGTACCTGCAAGCGAAGCTGCTTCGCCGAGGTTGCCTCCCCCGGGAAGAACAAAAAGCCGTAAGCAATGTTCCCGGGGTCGATGGGCTTGTTCTGAAGGGACTTCTGCCTGAGGTCGTCCGTGATGGTCCGGCGAGCCTCATCGGAGGTGTAGCCTTTCAATCCGCCGAGAGTGGCACCTGAGGCGGCGCCCACAGCCGCGCCCTTGCCCGCAGTTACGGCCACATTCTGTCCCGTTACGATACCCACCGCCGCGCCGATGAGGGCTCCGGCGGTTGCACCTAGGAAGCCGGTGTAGGCGCCTTCTTTGAAGACTTCTTTTGTCTGGCTGTACTTCGTGGCCCGTTCATAGGCGGTGTTCCGGTCGAGGATCGGCCAGAGGTTTCCCTGGGCATCTTCCAGGAAACTTTGGGCACCGTTGATCTCCAGCGGGTGAGCCCCGTGATTGTCGAAGACCAGCTCTACCGGAAGAAAACCGGCTCCCCGAACATCGAATCCGAAGGCCTCCTGGGCCCTCTTGGAATCCACGAAGGCCTCGGCCGCCATCGTCACGCCCCCCACCTCCTGGACATTGGCATAGGCCGAGGGCGCTTCCTCCTTACGTGCTAAGCAAGACGGACGGCGATTAGGGGCTATTATAGCACGGCGGGCGCCTCGCACCAACGACCGCGCCCTAGAGGTCATTCCCCGCTAATGCCGTTACATGTGCCATGGTCGGGCCTCACCCCGTAGAGGCGGATACATCGAGCCGTTCATAGACCGGATGTTCGGTGCGGCGAAAGAGGTGATCCGTGCCTGAAGGAAGCCGGTCTTTTCGGCCGATCACGAGGAGTCCTCCCGGTAGGAGAGCATCGTGGAAACGCCGGGTGATCTCCTGCTGCGCGGGCTCGGTGAAGTACGTGTACGCCACGTTGCGACAGAGGATCAGGTGGTTATCCGGAAAGGGAGAGTCCCAAAAGAGGTTGTGCTCCAGCCACACGACCCGTTGCCGAAACTCCAGGTTGATGACAGAGTCCCCACCCTGGTTCACGAAGTACCTGCGGCGAAGGTCCAGGGGCAGCTCGCGGAGGCTGCTCGCCGGGTAACAGCCCTCCCGGGCCCGATGCAAGCAGCGCCTGTTCGCATCGGTCGCTACCAATCGGAACTCGTGTCCTGCGGCGGCAAAGTGCTCTTCCCAGAGGAGGAGCAGGCTGTAGGGTTCCTCGCCGCAGGCACACCCCACCGACCAGGCCCGGAGAGGCTCGCCGGGTTGGAGGCGAGCCAGGAGTGCCGGAAGCCACGTGCGAGAAAGGGAATCGAAAACGAACCGATTTCGCCAGAAGCGGGAGATGGTCACTGTCAGCTGATCGGT
>JAGFXI010000351.1 GCA_017861095.1 Deltaproteobacteria bacterium
ATGCCCATATCCAGGAGTTCCACTACCCGGCGCAGGTCCCCGGCCATCCGCCGGATGCCGGCATAGGAATGAACGAGCTGGGAGGGGGCGGTGGCAAGGGCCCCGTATGTCGTACCGATCAGAGAGGTAGCCTGTTCCAAAAGGGCAAGGGAGTCACGGTAGGACCGGCGTCGGGCGAGGACGGACGCTTTATTGGCAAGGAGCCCAACACGCACGGAAACCTCGGCACCGTCACCGGCGGCAAGCCCCCGGTCCAAGAGGGCCAAGGCCTGCTCCAGGGCACCCTCCCGGAGATACACGTACCCCAGGTCCCGACAGATGAGGGCGATCTCCCGCTCAAGCCCTCGCTCTTCGGCATAGGTCAGTGCCCGCGCGAAGTAGTGGATTACTCGCGGAATTAGGCGTCTGACATAGGCCTCGTGGGCCTGTTCCATCCAGAGGCGTACCTGCTGGTCCACCTCATCCTTCGGTGATTTTCGCTGGTCCTTCGTCACTTCAACAAGCTCTCGTGCGAAAGTTGGTGCTCGAAGAATCGAGGTAACCGCCTTCGTCGCCTCCGTTCTCCGTCCGGTGAGTCATGAACTGCTCACTGCTTGAGGCTATCTGCCAGCTGCCTGCTGTCAATGTACCGTGGTCGGTCCTTCGGAGTCCGTCGGCTTCTTTTCCTCCTCCTGCTGACTTTGGAGCTCGAGAAGGTAGCGATCAACTTCCTTCTCCGTCCGCACCGCCAACTCGCGGAGCCCACTCAGGTCCACCTGGAGATCCAGCACCCTGGTGAGGGCCTGGAGTACGGCCATGGATGCCTTCGGATTCTCGATCGCGGTCGTGTAGAAAGGTATCTCGCCGAGAAGGCAGAACCCTCTCATCCCTTTCCTTCTGGCGACCGCCAGGAGAAGGCCGTTCATCCCCGAGATCTGGCCGTCCTCCAGAACTCGGTGACAGAAGGGCGAGACCTCTCGCAGGACGTCGCGATGGGTGGCGGTCACCCAGACGCGCGAGGGTTGATAATGGTTGATGGAGGTGGGCATCGCCGCCGACGTCACCACTCGGGAGACTCCATGTTTTCGGGCAAATTCTAGAACCGCCTGCGCCAGGGGCAACTCCTTCCCGGGCACCGGCTGCCGATCCCCGATAAAGAACAAGAGGTCGCCCCGGCCTGAGCCGCAGCGCCAGGACGAAAAGCTGCCTTGGGGAACCCGGGCCGACTGGACCAGGCCCTTTTCGATAACGGCCCCCGGAAGTTGGAAAAACTCCGGCTCCTCCAGCACTGCCAGGTGTCCGGCTCCCAGGCTCTCCTGGAGAAAGGCGAAGGCCTGTAGGGCCACGTGCCCCATGCCTGGCCAGGCTGCCAGGAGAACGGGCTCACGAAGCCCTGTCTGCGAGAATTCCCGTACCCGCGAGGTCACGGGCGTCACCTCCAGAAGGTGGCCATGGGGACCACCTTTCTCTAATCTTCCATCGTCTTTCCGCCAGGCAGCAGCGCCCCTTCAGCCGGTGGAAATCTTCTCGAGCCTATCGAGGCGATCCTTGAGCTTGCGGTTTTCTTCGGCCAGCTCGTCCAGCCGCTTCTCCAGCTTCCGGACGGACTCGCCGCGATCCTTGCCGACCTCGATCTTTCTCATGGCCACCCGAGCGCTCCGCACCAGCCGGCCGTCGAGCTCGCTCTCCGCCACCCGTCGCAAGACGGGGAGCCCCTCCTCCCGATTCAACATCTCCAGGGCCTGAACCGCCGCCAGCTTCGGTCGCAGGGTCCGTGCCCCGGCAGGAGGCCGGAAGGTGTCGGCGATCTTTTCCAGGATCTCGCGGTTCCGGGGTCGGCTCTGACCCATCTTCCCCAGAGTTCTCAGCGCCTGGGCGCGGATGAGCTCGTGGTGCCCGTAGCGGGCGTATTCGAGGAGAATGGGAAGGGACCGCTCGTCGTCCAACTCACCGAATCCTTCCAGGGCGCGACAGCGCACGACCTCGTTGAAGGAGTCCCGCTCGAGCGCCTGTTTCAAGACCTCGAAGGCCCCCTCCGTTTTGGTCCGTGCCGCCGCGAGCACCGCCTCCGCCTCGACGAAATACGAGGGTTCCTGGGCGGCCAGAGGCAGGAGCGCGCGAAACACGGCCTGGTCCTTGAAGCTCCCCAGCGCCTTCACTACGGCCCGCCGCGCCTTGGGGTGGGTTATGGCGAGAGCGCCTATAAGGGCGCCCTTTGCCGCCTCGGTTCCCACCTCTCCGAGGGCCCTGGCCGCGCGCGCCGACACCCCCCAGAAGGGATCCTGATGGACCGCCTGCGCCAGCGCGGCAACCGCCTCACGATCTCCCACCTTGGCCAGCTCGTCCGCCGCCTCGATTCGTTTGAGGACGTTTTCCGCCTCCTGGAGCTGGACTCGGAGTTTCACCCCGTCCACCTTCCAGCGCATGCGCTTGAGGATGGCGTCCTCCGGATCCACCAGTACCAGGTGCGGCTCCTCCGCTGCCGGAAGGTAAAAGTGATGCTCCTTTTCTCGAACTTCCACGGTGAGGTCCCGGGCGGCGCCGTTCCTGCTCAGGAGGCGAACCATAAGGGGAAAACGGAAGACGGGGAGGTCTTTACCCGAATCTTGGTCCTGCTTCACCTGGACGGCAACGATCCCCTCCTTACTCTCGTACTGGTATGAGCACTCCAGCACCGGGAACCCCGGTTTGTAGAACCACTGGTCGAAAAACCAGTCGTAGCTGTCTCCCGTGACATCCTCGATGCAGCGCATGAAATCCACGGTTTCCACCACCGAGTCCCGATGGCGTTCCAGGAAGCGGCGGATGACCTCCCACCAGAGCTCCTCGCCCAGAAGCATCCGAAGCATATGAAGGCGAGCAGCACTCCCAGGGTAGAGGTGCATGTCAAAGAGATCGATGGGCTGACTGTAGACGTTGGTGACGATGGGCCGGCGGTACTTGGAATCGTGTTCCTCGAAGTAGGTCTCCCGGTTCTCCAGGAGGCGGTAGTGGAACTCATCCCGCCCCTCGGCGTACTCGCTGTAGAGGAGATCAAAATAGGTGGCGAAGCCCTCGTGGAGCCAGCTGTGGCTCCAGCTCTTGGAGGTCACCAGATCGCCAAACCACTGGTGCGCCAGCTCGTGGGCGACCAGGTGGGCGCTGGTGAAATCGAGATGGGCTCGCTCGTCGTGAAGGGTCATCTCGGTGAGGGTGGTCGCGGTCAACAACCTGGGAGTAGCGCGGGTAAGGATAGCGGATGCCTGTCCTCTCCGAAAAGAAGCGCATGCAGTCCGCGGTCTTTTCGAAGGAACGCCAACCGTCCTCCTCTTTCCCTTCGGGAACGAAGAAGGAGAGGGGGATATCCTCGAAGCGGTCCGTGAGCTCCGAGTACTGGCCGACGACGAGGCTGATGAGGTAGACACTGTGGGGCCTGTCCATGGCCCAGTGG
>JAGFXI010000352.1 GCA_017861095.1 Deltaproteobacteria bacterium
CCCTTCCAGAGGAAGATCGGCGCCGGGCTCACCCTGCGGCAGTTCCAGGAGAAGGTAGACCAGGGGGTGCTGCGCCACGTGGGGTTGGTGGAGTCCATGCATCTCCTTGCCTCCGGTCTGGGCTGGAAGCTCGAGAAGACGGAGGACCTGCTTACGCCGGTCATCGCCACCTACCGAGTGAAGACTCCTGAGCTCACCATCGAGCCGGGCAGAGCCGTCGGGGTTCAACAGGTGGGATGTGGTTACCTGAACGGCGATGAGGTCATCACCCTCGTATTCCGGGCCGTGGTGGGCGAGCCCAATCCCCACGATCGGATCGTCATTGAGGGGACTCCTGATATCGAGCTCACCATAAGAGATGGCATCAACGGCGACATCGCCACCTGCGCTATCGTCGTCAATGCAATCCCTGCCGTCATGAAGGCGCAGCCGGGGCTGAGGACCATGGTCGACGTAGGCCTGATCCCATGCGTCTCGTGAGCTTTCTATCTAAGGCCCTCCATTCAAGCGAGAAACCCTGTGCCGCTCCTCCGCATCTCAGACCTTCGGACCTACTTTCAGACGCCCCAGGGAGTCGCCCGCGCCGTTGACGGCGTGACCCTGGAGGTGGAGCCAGGTGAAGTCCTCGGGATCGTGGGGGAGTCGGGATGCGGCAAGAGCGTTCTCGCCCTCTCCATTCTCCGTCTCCTTCCCATGCCGCCCGCCTTCTTTGCCGGGGGAGAAATCCTTTTCGAGGGTCGGAATCTCATGACCCTCTCCGCGGAGGGGATTCGGAAAATCCGGGGAAACGACATCAGTATGATCTTTCAGGAACCAATGGCCGCCCTAAATCCCGTGTTCACCATCGGGAACCAGCTCGCCGAGGTCTTCAGGGCGCACCAGGGCCTGTCGGGAGGGAAGTCCTGGCAGCAATCTATTGAGATGCTCGGGATGGTGCGGGTCCCCTCACCGGAGATGCGAGTCAGGGAGTATCCCTACCAGCTCTCGGGAGGCATGCGGCAGCGGGTCATGATCGCGATCGCGCTCGCCTGCCGACCCAAGCTCCTCATCGCCGACGAGCCGACGACGGCCCTCGATGTGACCATTCAGGCGCAGATTCTCGAGCTCATGAGCGAGCTTCGCCGGGAGCTCGGGACAGCCATCATCATGATCACCCACGACCTCGGCGTCATCGCCGAAACGGCACACCGGGTGATGGTCATGTACATGGGCAAGGTGATGGAGGAGGCCCCGACTCTGGAGCTCTTCGACCGTCCCCTTCACCCGTACACACGGGGGCTCATGCGGGCCATTCCCAGTGTGGCGGTCACCGCGACCACCGGGGAGCTCTACGAGATTCCCGGGGTGGTGCCGGGCCTCCTCGCCCGGCCGTCCGGATGTAGCTTCAACCCCCGCTGTCCCATGGCCCAGGAGATCTGCATCGATCAGGAGCCTGTGCTCCGGGAGATTCGCCCGGGCCATCGGGCGGCCTGTTGGTTTGCTGAGCATGTCGGCAATTCTTGATGTCCGCAACCTGGTGAAGCATTTTCCTGTACGGCGCGGAATCCTCGGCGGGGAAAGGCGATACGTCCGCGCTGTGGACGGCGTCTCCTTCACCGTCGGCTCCCAGGAGACCCTGGGGCTCGTGGGCGAGTCCGGCTGCGGCAAATCCACGGTGGGCAGGACGATCCTTCGTCTTCTTGCCCCAACCTCAGGGGAGGTGTGGTTCCGGGGCAGAAACATCCTCGCTCTCGGAGAAGAGGAGGTGCGCAGCCTTCGACGGGAGATGCAGATCGTGTTTCAGGATCCCTTCGGCGCCCTGAACCCTCGCCTCACGGTGGAGCAGATCGTCGGCGAGCCCCTCAAGAACCACGGCATCGGCAACCGGCGCGAGCGGCGGGAGAAGGTGGAGGAGGCCCTCACCATGGTCGGGCTCCTCCCGGAGCACCTGAAGCGGTTTCCCCACGAGTTCTCCGGGGGGCAGCGGCAGAGGATCGGGATCGCCCGGGCCCTCGTCCTTCGTCCCCGGCTTGTCGTCGCCGACGAGCCGGTCTCGGCTCTGGATGTGTCGGTACAGGCCCAGGTCCTGAACCTGATCGCCCGCCTCCAGAGGGAGCTCAGGCTCTCCATCATGCTTATCTCCCATGACCTTGGGGTTGTCCGCCACATCAGCCGGCGGGTCGCAGTGATGTACCTGGGAGAGATCGTGGAGGTCGCCCCGGCCGGGGACCTCTACGGAAACCCGCTCCACCCTTACACCCAGGCGCTCCTTTCTGCCGTTCCCGTGCCGAACCCTCGGCTGGCAAAGAAGCGCATCGTCCTCGCGGGAGACGTGCCCTCACCCATCGATCCGCCGTCTGGATGCCGCTTCCACCCGCGGTGTCCGAGGCGGATGGAGATATGCCCGGTGGAGCCGCCGAAAACGAGACAGGTGGCCTTGGGCCATCTGGTCGCCTGTCACCTATATGATACCCAAGGCGAGATGTGGATCCCTCCTGCACCAGGCGGGAGGGAGAGCCAAGAACCCATGTGATTCAGGAGGTGAACCATGAAGCGAGCTTGGATACCTTTCATCCTGACGGCGCTGCTCGGCCTCTTCCTCGTCGGCCCGGCACTGGCCGCCGCCTCCGACACCCTCGTGGTGGTGCAGGAGGCAGAGCCCGTGGGGCTCGATCTCATGCAAAGCTCCATCCAGACCACCATGAGCGTCTGCTACAATCTCCACGACACCCTCTTCCATCCCCAGGAGGACGCAACCGTTAAGCCGGCGCTTGCCGAGAAGTGGGAGAAGGTGGATGACCGCACCTGGAAGATCACCCTCCGGAAGGGTGCGACCTTCCATAATGGCGAGCCGGTGAATGCCGAGGCGGTCAAGTTCTCCCTTGAGCGGATCCTGAACCCGGAGTTGAAATCCCCCCATACGAGCAGGCTCCAGATCTTCAAGGACCTCAAGGTGCTGGATGACTACAGCCTCACCATCACCACGGAGAAGCCCTACGCCCCGGGCCTTTACATCCTCGGTTACTACCTGCCGATCGTCCCCCCCGCCTATGTGAAGAAGGTGGGGGACACGGAGTACAACACCAACCCGGTGGGCTGCGGCCCTTACAAGCTGGTGAAGTGGGTGCGGGGCGAAGAGGTGGTGATGGAGGTCTACGACAAGTACTATGGCCCCAAGCCCGCCTACAAGAAGCTCATC
>JAGFXI010000069.1 GCA_017861095.1 Deltaproteobacteria bacterium
CTCTCCCCCAAATGGGGGCGAGGGAGCTAGGAAGGACAGTTGTCGGACAGCCGGTGAGGGGGGATTTCCCCCGAGTGATGCCTTAAGTGAACCGTATTGCCCGCTCAGGTGAGCAGATGTTTCCCATAGCCTTGATGAACGGCCTGGTCATGGGGGCGATCTACGCCCTCGCCGCCCTGGGAGTATCTCTGGTCGTCGGCATCATGAACGTGATCAACTTCGCCCACGGCGAGCTCTACATCCTGGCCGGCTACTTTAGCTACCTTTTCGCCGACGCCCTGCACATGAACTTTGTGGTCGCCATGATCTTGGCCGTCGCGCTCGTCTTCCTCCTGGGCCTCCTGGTGGAATACCTTCTCATCCGGCCCACTTACGGCAACGAGATGTACTCCCTCATTCTTACCTTCATCCTCTCCATTGTCTTGCAGAACGCCTACCTCTTGATCTTCGGGCCCTACCCCAACAAGCCCCCCAACTGGGTGAGCGGCTCGACGACCGTCTTTGGCCTCTTTGCTTACGGGAACCAGCGCCTGGCCGCCCTTGTCGTCGGCGCCGCCTTGATCACCCTCGTCTTTCTCATCATCAAGAAGACCTGGTTCGGCCGGATCATCCGGGCCACCAGCCTGGACCGGGAGATGGCGGAGTTGAACGGGGTCAACACCACCCGCCTCAACATGCTGAGCTTCGGCCTCGGCTGCGCCCTTGCCGCTGCAGCCGGCGTCATCCTGAGCCCTGTCTTTCCCGTCACTCCCACGGGCGGGGTGCCTGTGGCCCTCACCGCGTTCGTGGTCGTCGTCCTCGGCGGCATGGGCTCCCTCTGGGGCTGCGTCGTCGGCGGCCTCATCCTGGGCATGGTGGAGAACTTCGGCGCCGCCTTCATCTCCACCGGATACAAGCACGTCTTTAACTTCATCATTCTCATCCTGGTCCTTCTCACCCGACCGGCAGGTCTCTTTGGTCGGAAGGAGGCGTAGCCCGCATTATGCACGAGACGCCGTCGCGAGATCGAGGAGATGGTCGTGCCACCGGGCAACCGCAGGGGCTCGGACTCGGAAGATTCGAGACCCGAGGACCCTCGGTTTCCGGCTGGGCAATACGGTGCCGCGCCGGAGGCAGGGTGGTCTGCGGCGCAAAGCGCATCCGGAGCCTCTACCTTCCTTCGCCGAAAGGAAGGCCTCCCGGGCTTTCCACTAGAACCCCGCCGAAAGGCCCGGCCTGCCTCTCCACCATCAATGGCGCGACTATGCGTCTTTGCAGAGCAGACCACCCCTGCCTCACTCCATTCCATCGCGGCTGGAAGCCGCTCCCACAGAGTTCCTCCTCACAGAGCCTACCGCTCGGGAAGAAGGACGGCCAGATGCGCGGTCGCAGCAGCTGGTTCGTGGATAATGCGGGCTAAGGGGTTAACGGTGACTGAGAAACGCGTGTTGATCTCCCTTTTCGTCGTGAGCGGTCTCCTCTGCTTCCTGCCTCCGGGGCTCAGCGTCTACCAGCAGCATGTCCTCATCGTCTCGCTCTTCTATGTGATGATGGCCTCGAGCTGGAACCTGGTGGCGGGATACACCGGTCAGGTCTCCTTCGCCCATGCCGCCTTTGCCGGGATCGGCGCCTACACCTCGGGCATCCTCGCCGCTAAGGCCGGAATCAACCCTTGGGTCGGCGTCGTGGCCGGCGCTGCCGCAGCCGCCCTCCTCGGCCTCGCCGTCGGCGTGCTCTGCCTCAAGATGGGGGGGATCTACCTGTCGCTCACAACCCTCGGCTTCTCCGAGATCCTCCGCATCATCATCACCAACGAGTACGAGGTGACCCGCGGCACCATGGGTCTCCAGATCCCCGGCCTCTTTGCCGAGTACTCGAAGCTCTCATACTTCTACGTCATGCTCGTCGGTGCTCTTTTCACCCTCATCGTGGTGCGTTTGCTCATCCATTCCAACCTCGGCCTCAATTTTCGGGCCGTCCAGAACGACGAGCGCGCCGCCTCGTCCCTGGGCGTGAACGTGGTGCAGGTCCGCCTTCTCGCCTTTACCTTCTCGAGCGCCCTCGCCGGGATGGCCGGAGCCCTCTACGGCCACTACCTCCTCCTCATCACCCCCGAGATCCCGTCGTTGGACCAGCAGTTCCTCGTCCTTTCCATGACGGTGATCGGAGGTATGGGCTCCTTCTTCGGACCCATCCTCGGGGCCTTCTCCCTGGAGATCCTCTCCGAGTACATCCGGGCCTACGGCGAGTACCACGTACTCGCCTTCGGGCTCGTGGCCCTGGTGGTGGCGCGCTTTGCCCCGAACGGCCTCGTGGGCCTCATCACCAGCCGCCGAGATAAGAAGGCCTCCCCGGCGGCGGCCGCCTGAAAGACGGAGGTGCTCTCTTGGCGTTGCTTGAAGGTCAGGGACTGAGCAAACGGTTCGGGGGCGTTGCCGCTCTCGACGGGGTGAACTTCGCCGTGGAGCAAGGGACCATCGTCGGGCTCATCGGGCCGAACGGCGCTGGCAAGACCACCCTCTTCAATGTGGTCGCCGGGATGTTCCGACCTGACTCCGGACGGGTGCTCTTCAGGGGCGAGGACGTCACCAACCTCCCCGCCAACACCATCTGCCGCATGGGGATCGCCCGCACCTTCCAGGTGACCCGCCCCTTCCTCAAGATGACCTGCCTGGAGAACGTGGCGGTTGCCATGATCAACAGCCCCCGTTCCGAGCACGGCCGGGACTGGCGCCGCGCGGCGCGAACCTATCTGGACTATGTGGAGCTCGGCCACCTGGCATCCACCGAGGCGAGGTACCTGAATGTGGTCCAGAAGAAACGCCTGGAGATCGCCCGGGCACTGGCCACCAAGCCGGAGCTTGTCATGCTGGATGAGGTCCTGGGCGGATTGAACACCCAGGAGATTGGGCGGGCGGTCGAGTTCGTCAAGAGGCTCCGCGACGAGCGGAAGCTCACCATCTGCTGGATCGAACACGTCATGGGCGCGATCATGGGGGCTGCCGAAAAGGTGATCGTCCTGGACCAGGGAAAGCACCTCATGGAGGGGCCGCCCGACGCGGTGGTCAAGGATCAGCGGGTAATCCAGGCCTACCTCGGAGATTAAGGGGATGCTCGAGATATCTGGAATTGACGTGGTCCGCGGTGAGACCCAGGTGCTCTGGGGCGTCTCCCTGGAGGTTCACCTCGGCGAGCGGGTCGCCATCCTCGGTAGCAACGGCGCCGGGAAATCGACTCTCCTCGCCGCCGTGACCGGCCTCCTCCCTCTCCGTCGGGGCGACATTCGCTTCAAGGGGAGTTCCCTCCTGGGTAAGAAGGCCCATCAGATCACTCAGCTCGGGGTCGCCATGGTGCCCGAGGGGCGGCGAGTCTACCGCGACATGACCGTCCTCGAGAACCTGGAGATGGGAGCCTATCCGAAACGGGGCCGCAACCAGCTCGGGCAAACCATGGAACACGTGCTCCGTATCTTTCCCATCCTCGGTCAACGGCGCGACCAGCGGGCCGGCACCCTTTCCGGCGGCGAGCAGCAGATGCTTGCCATCGGCCGGGCCCTCATGAGCCGACCCGAACTCCTCCTCATCGACGAGCTCTCCCTGGGCCTTGCTCCCCTAATCACCAAGGAGATCTACCGGGCCCTGGACAGCCTCGCCGAGGAGACCACCATCCTCATGGTGGAGCAGAACGTGGAGCAAGCTCTGAACCACTCCCAGCGCGCGTACATCCTGGAAAGCGGCCGTATGACGAGGAACGGGCCGTCCCCTGAGCTCATGGAGGACGCTGATATCCGACGGGCCTATCTGGGGATATAAGATGTAATGTGAGTGATTCCTCTCCCTCTCTTCTTTACCCCCGTACCACAAGGGAGAGCATTGTTGCTGTCCGGGCGCGACAACTAAATCCCTCTCCCTCGAGGGAGAGGGTCAGGGTGAGGGTGATCCATGAAAGAGGTCGTGATTGTTGGCGCCGTGCGTACGCCGATCGGGAGCTATCTCGGGGCGCTCCGCGAGGTCTCGGCTTATGAGCTCGGCGCCCTGGTGCTGAACGAGGCGGTGAAGCGGGCGCGGGTGGAGCCGGTCTGGGTGGACGACGTGATCATGGGTCAGTCCTACCAGAGCGGCGAATACGTGAACATCGCCCGCATGGCCCTCCTCACGGCGGGCTGGCCCGTGGAGGTGCCCGGCATCACCCTCGACCGCCGGTGCTGCTCCGGCCTGGATGCCCTCGCCTTCGGCGCCATGAAGATCCAGTGCGGCCACGGCGAGATCATCGTCGCCGGCGGCGTCGAGAGCATGAGCACCGCAGAGTTCTACATCCCGGGCGAATTCATCAAGTGGGGCATGGGCGGAAGACGCGATCCTCGCTGGGGATTCATGCCCCGAGGGCACGGGAGTCTATCCCTTTGGGGCCTCCCGCTCTTCGACCGCATCCAGCGGGCTCGGGTCATGTCCCAGCCCATCGAGAGGTTCGGCGAGCTCAACTCCATGATGAGTTGGGCCGAAGCGGCGGCACGAGAGGAGCATGTCTCCCGCGAAGAGGCGGACCGCTGGGCCCTGAGGAGCCACGAGCGCGCCTGCGCCGCCATCGATTCCGGGAAATTCAAGGAAGAGATCGTCACGGTGAAGGTGAACCAGAAGGGTGGAACGGTCGTGATCGACACCGATGAGCCGCCGCGGCGGGATACCTCTCTCGCGAGGCTCTCTCGACTTCCCGCCATCTATGCCGACGGCATCTGCACCGCCGGGAACTCCTCGAGCGAGAACGACGGGGCCGCTGGCGTAGTGCTCACTACCGAAGCGAGAGCGAGAAAGCTCGGAGTGGAGCCCCTCGCCGTCCTCAGGTCCTTCGCCATCGCCGCCGCCGACCCCACCCTCACCTACCCTGCCGTTCCGGCGGCGGTGGAAAAGGCCCTCGGGAAGGCGGGGCTCACTCTCGACGACATGGATCTTATCGAGATCCAGGAGGCCTTCTCCGCCCAGGTCCTGGCGGACGCAAAGATGATGAAACTCCGGCCGGAGGATCTGGAGCGCAAGGTGAACGTGAACGGCTCGGGGATCTCCCTCGGCCACCCCATCGCCGCCACGGGAGCCATGCGGATGGTGACCCTTCTCTACGAGATGAGAAGAAGGAATGCCCGGTTTGGGTTGGAAACCATCTGCGGTGGCGGCGGCCACGGGATCGCCGCGGTGGTGGAGCGGAAGGCGGAGTGGAGATAGGAGGGAGGAAGTCCATGAAGGCAGTCGTCGGCATCCGGCGAGAGGACAAGAACTTTTGGGAGCGTCGCGTTCCTCTGACCCCGGACCAGGTAGAATCTCTGATCCGGGCTCACGGCATCGAGGTCTACGTCCAGCCCTCCGAGCAGCGAACCTTCCCCGATGACGCCTACCGCCGGGCCGGAGCCGTCGTGGAAGAGGATATCTCCCGTTGCCGGACCGTCCTCGCCATCAAGGAGATCCCCCTTCATTTCTACCAGGATCTGAAGACCTACCTCTTTTTCTCCCACACCATCAAGGGCCAGGCCCACAACATGCCGATCCTGAAACGCATGATGGAGAAGAGGTGCCAGCTCATCGACTACGAGCGCATCGTCGACGACCATGGAAGGCGGCTCGTTCTCTTCGGGAGACATGCAGGTCTCGCCGGGATGATCGAAACCCTCGTCGCATTCGGGCAGCGCCTGGCAGCCGAAGGAATCGAGACCCCCTTGACCGAGCTGAGGCAGCCATACCGGTACGCCCATCTAGAGGAGGCCAAGGCTCACCTCCGCGAGGTCGGGAAAAGCATTGCCGCCACAGGCCTCCCCGACGCGATCGTTCCGTGCGTCATAGGCATCCTCGGCTATGGGAATGTCGCCCGGGGCGTGCAGGAGATCCTCGGGTGCCTGCCCGTGGAGGAGGTGGAGCCCCGGATGCTTCCCCGCCTCCCTCGGTTCAATCGGGTCCTCTACACCGTGGTATTTCGGGAGGAGGAGACCGTGGAGCCGATTGATCCTTCTTCAGCTTTCTCTCTCACCGACTACTTCCAAAACCCCGAGCGTTACCGGGCGACCTTATCACGCCATCTCCCCTACCTCACCGTGGTGGTGAACGCGGTCTACTGGGAGAAGCGTTTTCCCCGCCTCGTGACGAGAGATAACATCGAGAACCTTTACCGGCAGCAAGAGAACCCTGCGCTGCGGGTCATCGGGGACATCACCTGCGATGTGGAGGGTGCCGTCGAGATCACCCGGAAGGCCACGACACCAGGTGAGCCCTGCTTCACCTACGACGCCACCACCGACCGGATCGTGGATGGCGTCCGGGCTCTCCCAGGGCCGGTAGTCATGGCCGTGGACAATCTTCCGTGCGAGTTCCCCGCGGAATCCTCCCGGGACTTCGGCGCCGCCCTTCTTCCTTTCCTCCCTGCCGTTGCTCGGGCGGATTTCACCCGCCCCTTCGAGGTGGTCGATCTCCCCGAGCCCGTTCGCCGGGCCGCCGTACTCCACCAGGGGAAACTCACCCCGGCGTACCGATACCTCGAGCGGTATCTCTAAGCAGCATAATGCGGGTCAAGTGAATGAGATGATAAGAAACGGATAGTAACTATGGGGTCGCCTGGCAATAATCAAGTAAAACAAATCAGCCGGGAGGCTCGCATGAAAACCGCTACCAGTGAACCAATGAGACCGCTCGAATGGACGCTTCTTGTGACGCTCTCCGTTCTTTGGGGAGGCTCCTTCTTTTTCGGTAAGGTGGCATTGGCTCAGCTACCACCATTCACTATCGTGTTTTGCCGTGTCAGCTTAGCAGCGGCAGTGCTCAACCTCGTCCTTGTTGCAAGCGGTAGACGAATGCCGCGCGACTTCCGACTCTGGGGTAGATTTCTGGTGATGGGAATGCTCAATAACCTGATTCCATTCAGCCTGATTTTCTGGGGCCAAACCCACATCTCCAGCGGTCTGGCTTCAATTCTTAATGCCACGTCACCTCTCTGGACCGTTCTGCTCGCACATTTTCTCACGAAAGATGAACGCATCACGGTCAATCGACTGAGCGGTGTCGTTTTTGGCCTGATCGGCGTCATCGTAATGATCGGTCCATCTGCACTCGCAGGTCTAGGGCTGAATATTGTTGCTCAGCTTGCAGTGCTCGGTGCGGCCTTGTTTTACGGGTTCGCCGCTATTTTCGGTCGTCGCTTCATGGGCATCCCGCCGCTGATTACGGCGGCGGGACAGCTGACTGGAACGACTATCATGATGCTCCCGATTATGATCGTCGTTGATAAGCCTTGGACCTTACCGCCTGTTAGTTTCGTGACTTGGGGTGCGCTCTTGGGGTTGGCGGTGCTCTGCACTTCGATGGCCTACATCATCTACTTTCGAATCTTGGCCACTGCCGGCGCTACCAACGTGCTTCTGGTCACCTTCCTCATCCCGGTGAGTGCCCTCCTGCTAGGCATGACAATCCTTGGAGAGCGGCCTGACCTGCGTCACTTCATTGGCATGGCCCTGATCGGCTTCGGTTTGGCGGCTATGGACGGACGACTGGTCGTCTTCCTGCGCGAGCGTTGGCGTTGTCGATCCGTTGCGGAGTGTATCACCCCTGGTTATTATCAAGGCATGGATATTTGAATAAACATTTGGGAGAGATTGCCATGAAAGATCTGAGTGACTCGGCGTTTTCGTCGGATGGGCAGCGCTGGAAGGCACTCCTACATCGCGATCAGCAAGCCGACGGAGCGTTCCTCTATGGCGTCAGATCGACCGGTGTTTATTGTCGACCGACCTGTGCCTCACGCCTGCCCAACCGCGAGAACGTCGTATTTTTCACGAGTTTCTCAGAAGCTGAAGAGGCAGGTTTCCGGCCCTGTAAACGCTGCTCGCCCCGTGCGGCTTCGGCCCGCGAGCACCACATGAAGGCGGTCACTCGGGCCTGCAAGCTCATCGAGGAGTCAGAGGAACACCCGCGACTAGAGAATTTGGCTGCAGCCGTTGGCCTGAGTTCGTCTCATTTTCATCGGTTGTTCAAAGAGATTATAGGTGTGACTCCAAAAGAGTACGCGACAGCGGTGCGTATAGACCGGTTGAGGAGTGGTCTGACCCAAGGCTCATCCGTCACTGAGAGCATTTATGATGCAGGCTTCGGTTCCATCAGTCGTTTCTATGAAGGATCGAGGCACATGCTAGGCATGACGCCAAGCGCCTACAAGAACGGTGCGGAGGGGCTTCGAATACATGTTGCTGTTACGAATTCGTTTTTGGGATGGGTACTTGTAGCCGCCACGGATCACGGCATTTGCTCCATAGATCTTGGGGACTCGCCCCAGTCATTGCTCGGCCGCCTGCAGAAGCGTTTCCCGAGAGCCGAGATCTATCGGGATGATTCCGGTTTCGCCGACGTAGTGTCCAGGGTAGCGGCATTCATCGAGGCTCCTTCGGGCGGACTTGATCTACCCCTAGACATCCAGGGCACCGCGTTTCAGCAACGGGTCTGGAAGGCCTTGCAGGGAATTCCGCCGGGCTCGACGAAGAGCTATGCCGAGATAGCCGCCAAGATCGGGAAGCCC
>JAGFXI010000353.1 GCA_017861095.1 Deltaproteobacteria bacterium
TGATCAAATTCAAGCGAGCGCACGGGTTGCGTGGTCCGATACCCTTGCCGTCGAAAAGACGAGTACCCTTCTGGGAGTCGGCCTAGAGTTTGTCGATGTACGTCACGAGGACCGCGAGTATCTCCTGCAGGCCATCACAGAAAGGATGTTTTGGGCAAGGGATGACGCCACTCGATTGCGATCAGAGGTTACACCAATTGCGTTTGGCGACTCCTAGGATAAACGCCCGTCCCCAGCTGCACAGCATCGGATGATTGGTGGACTCGCCCGTCCCCATACTCCAATCGGGCCGTTTTCCGACCCGCATGAAGATCCTGAATACTTCATCGATGCTAATCTCTCCTTTCTAAGAGAGGGAAGGAGTTGAGAGGAATCGGTGTGCCCGAATTTCCGGGAATGTCTGGGTCCCAGCCGGCAGAAGCCTCAAACTCCCCTTGCCGTAGTTCTCCGCCTTAACCGTCAGACCAGTCGAAAAACTTCAAGTTACCACATATAGCGATGAATTTACCCTTGACGCACGGGGTTCTTTCATCGGATAGTTTCTCTCACCAAAAGCGAGTTCTTATCACACAACTTGTGCACATCCGGAGATTCTCAAGTTCCGGATGGACACTGGCTGTGAACGACCACCTTAACGACTGACCCTGGGGAGGAAGACAGATAATGGCCACCAAGCTCGCTCTGATCTATCCAGCGATGCACAGCGACCTTTATGCCTCCAACCTGCTCTACAGCCCGCTGGCCCTGGCCTACGTTGCCGCCTACACACCCAACGATTGGGAAATCACCTGTTACGATGAGTACGTCGACGAGTACGTCGATCCCGATAGAATCGATGCCGACCTGGTGGCCATGTCTGCCCTGACGCCCAACATTCTGCGCGCCTACTATCTTGCCGATAAACTACGATCTGCGCGCCTACTATCTTGCCGATAAACTACGACAGCGCGGCATCAAGACTGTCTGCGGCGGAGCTCACGTTTCGGCGCTGCCCGATGAGGCTGTGCAGTTTTTCGATGCGGTAGTGCTGGGGGAGGCGGAGCCGATCTGGCCGCAGGTGATAGCCGATTTTGAAAGGGGGAATTTGCAGCAGGTCTATGACGGAGGGTTGGACCGCAGTGTTGAGGACATTCGCCTGCCCCGACGGGATTTGATCCACCGGAACTACCACTACCCATCGCTGATCACCTCCAAAGGCTGTCCTTTCCGTTGTGACTATTGCTACCTGTCTCTCTACGAGAAAAAGAAGTACCGCGTCCTTCCGGTCGACGCCATTATTGAGGACATGGAGGTGATCAATCGGCAGAACGACTCCATCGTCGTCTTTGGCGACGAGAACGTCTCGGGCTACTCGGCGAAGGACCATGAAAACCGGGTGGAGCTCTTCGAGCGCATGATCAAAAAGAGATTCAGCTTCGTCTGGGGAGCACAAACGACCATCGACATTTACCAGAAGCCGGATCTCCTGAAATTGATGAGGGCGGCTGGCTGCCGGGCCCTGTTCGTGGGGCTCGAGACTACAGATTCCGATCTAGGCGAGCAGGTCAACAAGAGCTTCGCAGACAGGATCGACTACAAGGAGGCGATCAGGGTAATTCACAAGCACAGCATCGGTGTCATCGGCTCCTATATACTGGGTCTCGACAGCCATGACGAAAGCTACGTCAGGCGGCTGCCCAAGGTTGTCAAGAGCCTCAACATTGAATATCCCCGAATATTCTTCCTTACCGCCTGGCCCGGTACGCCCCTGTACAAACGGCTTCAGAAGCAGGGCCGTATTCCCAAAGGGTACACCCAGGTTCGCAAGGATATTCCGAACATCCTCTATTCCCATTTCTCTGAGGAGGAGATCCGGGAGGCTCATAAATATATCAAGAAGAACTTTTTCACCAAGCCCTACATCGCCAAGATCGTTTTGCGGTGGCTTTTCAAGGATCCCCCGATGGTCAAGTTCTTTCTCAAGGTGTTGAGCTCCAACATCACCCCGGAGGCCCGCAGGCTGAAGAAAAAACAGTGGGAGAAAGAGGCCTTCATGAGAGAGTTGATCGAGGAGCACTTCAGGGGGACACAACTGGACGAATCCGAAACTATCCACAAGCAGTTCAGCGGTACCTACGTATAACCCCTGGTCTAAGCCCCCGGCTATGCCGGGGAGAATAGCAAGAGCTGTGCTGCCCCGTTAGGCTGTCCCACTTACCTCATCGTGGCGCTCCGAAGCCATTGCAGAGTCGCGTCGGCGGGAGTCCTGTCTGAGAGGGAATCGGCGGCTCGGACTCCCCATAGCCAGGGCACCGGTCAAGGGTGACAGCCCTTCCAGCCAGTCCAGAATGGAGAAAGGTGGTGCGTATGAAACAGTCGCTGGTGTTCGTCGGAAAAGCGGTGCTCGCCGGCTTGCTCATTGTCGTTCCGGTCTACCTCGCCGTCTTACTGCTGCTCAAGGCAATGAAATCGGTCGTGGGCCTGGTGCAGCCATTCGCCCTGCTGCTCCCGGAGTGGTTGCCAGCTGAGAAGGCCCTGTCCCTTCTCCTCATGCTTATGATCTGCTTCCTGATCGGCGTTGGCATCAAAACTCGGACAGGACGGTTGGTGCGGGAGCGGATCGAAAGAACTTTCTTTGAAAGAATCCCGGGCTACGCGCTCATCCGGAGCCTGACCCAGCGGGTGGCGGGGGAAGGCTCCGAAACCGTTTGGAAGCCGGCGTTGGCCGAGATCGAAGAGGCCCTCGTCCCGGCATTCATCATTGAGGAGTTCGAGGACGGACGCTACACGGTTTTTGTCCCATCAATCCCCACGCCGTTTGCCGGCGCCGTCTACGTTCTCGACCGGAAACGGGTGCATCCCCTGGACGTGCCCTTCACTGAAGCCCTCAAAGCCGTCTCCCGGTGGGGATCGGGTGCGAAGGACCTTGTTGCGGCTATGGAAAGAAAAGGGAACTGATCGTGGTGACGCAGGAATAGTGGCGGACGGCGCTGGGCTACAACACCTAGGCCCATCCGGCGCGAACCGAGGTGTACCGGAGCTCTCGAAGGTCTTCCCCAGGTCCGAGTCGGTCAACGAAGCAGCGCTTTGTACCCTCTTGGCGGCGGCCTGGTTCTCGGTCCTGTCCACTCGGCGCAGCCGGGTCAAGCCAGCCTAGCTCCGGCGTGCAGCGGACTCTCTGCGCTCGCCGCTGACGCCGCATCGTTGCGCATCATCAGTTTTTAGGTAAAATCCCAGCCGGACAGTAGAGCAGCTTACCTATGGTGCGCCAGGGAAGCCTGGTCAAGGAGGAGGGCGTGAAGAATCGCTACTGAAACCTTGGAAAGGGGCCCAGCGGATAACCAATCCCGCCTGGCAAAGGCTCGCCACCAGCCGGAAGCGGGTCTTACGTGGTGAAGCTCGGAGTTCCAAGGGAAATCCCAGGTGTCGGACAGGCGGCGCACCCCTCTTCCTTAAAAGGCGAGTAAATACACTCTTGCTCGGAGTAACAAGACGATGAAGCGCTGGAAGATCATCCTCCTGGTTGCTGTTACAGTCTCTCTCTCGGCTGCCGTTGCCTTGTCCGCGGCCCCGCCGGTCCCGCCGGGGATCACCGCCCGACACGGGGCAACAGACTCTCCAGAAGATGTGGCGCCAGGCACGCTCACTATCCAGAACCGCCCCATTGCCACCTTCCGTTCACACCTGCTCGGATACACTCCCCAGCAGCGCGTCGAACGAGCCACGGCGAGGATCCAGGCCCTGATCGACGAAGGGGCTCTTGCTGCAGTCTACGGCAAGCAGATCAAGGAGGGGATGGCCATCATGGCCGGCGACCTGCTCCTCTTTGTCATCACCCCGACCGATCTCAATATCCTTACCGGTGATACGCTGGAGACGGTGACCGGGCGGGCCGTCCAGAGCCTCACCCTTGCCCTTCAAGGGGTGCAGCAAGAGCGAAGCGTGGGATACCTGCTCAAGGCCAGCGGGCTTGCCGCCCTGGCCACGGCCATTTTTGTTCTGGCTCTGTGGACTCTCAGCCGGCTTAACCGGGGGCTAACGATCCGATTCGAGAGGGCGGTTGATTCGCGGGCGACGAAGCTGGCGATTGCGGGCTTCACTGCCCACATCGAATGGCTTCTCTTCTCTATCCGATGGCTGCTCAGGGTCACGCTGTGGGCGCTGGGGATCTTCATCAGCTACCTCTGGCTTGCCTTCTCGCTGGAATGCTTCCCTTACACCCGTCCGTGGGGCGAAGCGCTCGGCTCCTACCTCATCACAGCCGTCAAGGCGGTGGCGCTGGGAGCCCTGGAGATTATCCCCGGGCTCACTGTCGTCGCCATCATCTTCGCCTTGACCCGGTTCCTGAACCGTGTGATCAGGGTATTCTTCGATGCCGTTGCCGCAGGGCGGGTGAAGCTACCGAGGGTCTACGCGGAGACGGCGCAGCCGACACGACGCATCATTGTGGCGGTGCTCTGGCTCTTCGCCGTTGTCATGATGTATCCGTACCTCCCCGGGAGCGAGAGCAATGCTTTCAAAGGCGTGAGCGTGTTCATCGGTCTTCTTCTTTCCATCGGGTCTGCCGGTGTGGTCAACCAGGCTGTCAGCGGCCTCATGCTCATGTATTCCCGGGCGCTCAAGGCCGGCGACTACGTGCAGATCGGCGACACCGAGGGTACGGTCGTCTCCCTCGGGATGTTCGCCACCAAGATTCGAACCATAAAAAACGAGGAAGTGAGCATACCCAATGCCGTTATTGTAGGCACGACCACCAAGAATCTTACCGGCCCTGAACAGAGCAAGAGTGTGATTCTGCACACGGCGGTGACCATCGGGTACTCAACTCCCTGGCGCCAGGTGCACGCCCTTCTTCTCACGGCTGCTGATCGGACCCCGGGCCTCCACAAGGAGCCGAAGCCTTTTGTCCTGCAAACGGCCCTGTCGGACTTCTATGTGGAGTACCAGGTGAACGCTTACATCGTAGCCCCGGAGCAGCGAATACCCGTGCTGGACAAGCTTCACCAGAACATCCAGGATGCCTTCAACGAGCACGGGGTGCAGATCATGTCGCCTCACTACTGGTGGGATCCGGACCAGAAAGTCTGGGTGCCCAAGGAGAAATGGTTCGAAGCGCCAGCGCAAAGGACCGAGTAGGACCTACCATCCGCGAAGTTCAGGCATATCGTTATCAACCACACGGGGCGTCGATCTCGTCCGAGTTTGCCTATCATCTGTCCTAGACTCTTGCGGTTGCCTACGGACCCCCCAAGATGGGGGGTGATCCTCTACCTTTGACCGGTTCCAAGATTCTGTGGTACGCTCGATTCACCCAAACCGGAACCTGTGACGACATGTGGACATCCCCACTCGCTGGCTCGGTCCTTGACGATCTCATAGACATGAAAGGTACCGACACACTGCTCCCGTTGCGTCACGCCTTGTAAGGTGCTAGGAGGAGGCGGTCTTGGATCCGCTGCATTCGCTCCTTTCCGCCTATCGTCGCCGTCGCTTCGCCATCCTCTTCTTCTCGCTCCTCCTTACCCTCGTCGGGAATCCGCTGTTGGACGCTGTCGGTCCGGATCTCGATCTCATCGAGGCGTTCCTTGCCCTGAACCTCCTCTCGGCGATCCTGAGCGGCGTCGTGGGGGGACATTGGCGCACGCTCGCTACGCTGGCCGCGCTCTGCCTCGTGCTGAGAGGGATCTCTGCCGCCTTCGGCAATCCACTAGTACTCTCGGCGAGCGAAGCCATCTGGGCGGTCGCCGCCCTTGTCGCCTGCATCGCTACGCTGCACTTCGTCCTTCGCAAGGGCACGGTGGATTCCGAGCGCATCTACGCGGCGCTGAGCGTTTACCTTCTTGCGGGTCTCGTGTTCGGTGTGGCTTACCACGTGATGGGAGGGATTCGGCCCGGCTCGCTGCGCGTCACGTCCGCCGGGGGTGCGCCGGTCGAGGCGGTGGGTCTCAAGACCGCGATCTACTTCAGCTTCGTGACCCTAGCGACCCTGGGCTACGGGGACGTCGTTCCGGCGAGCCCGCTCACGCAGTCGCTTGCGACTCTTGAGGCCGTCGGCGCGCAGCTCTACCTTGCCGTCCTCATCGCGAGGCTCGTGAGCCTCCAATCCGGCTCTACCTCTGACGGCGACGGGCCCAACCCGGGCAACGTGCCGCCGTCTCGATAGTCCTGGGCGAATCCTTCTCCCCAATGGTCCGGCACCGTCAACGGTTGAGCCTGCCTTTTCTATTGGACCAAAGTCCAATTGTCTCCACCCTAGCATTTCTGGTAACATCCTTTAACCGCTGGAAAAGGTCGAGCCGCCCGCCGCCGTGCTGACGGAGGGCGTGCGCGAGTTCCGCGGACGCGGTTTGACGGTTTGTTGACACAGAAGGAGGGGACATG
>JAGFXI010000354.1 GCA_017861095.1 Deltaproteobacteria bacterium
CGGCAGCCCGGTCCCTGGGACTTAACCTTTCTTCCAGAGGAGTTCGGTCCCGGCCTCTGCCCGCCCCAGGACTGCTGACCATATGCAAAAGACCCGGGATATCTCCGGCACCGGGCCACTGCACCCTCTTCGCAGCCGCACCTAGCAGGTCACCGTGGCGGGGCGTAGTTCATCACCAGGAGCTTGGAACTCTCCTGGAAAATGACCTGCATTTTCTTCGGGCCCACGATGGCGGCGACGATTCCCACGCCAAACTGTGGATGGAGGACCAGCTCACCAGCCGAATAATCGCCCCTCATGACGTAGGGAGTGGCGGTCGATGCGTCGACCGTGGCAAGCTTGGCCCTGAAGTCCTCCTCGGAGACGTCGACGGCTCTGGTGGGGGAGGGACCCCGACGCCCGCCGCCCTCCTCGGTGGGTTCAATTTCTTCCTCCAGTTCCAGCTCTTCCTCGGGGAATTCTTCCTCCTCGTCGAGGAAAAGTTCCTCTTCCTGTTCCTCATCCAGAGCATCGTCATCGCGGGGAACCGGCATTCGCACACCTCCATCCTTGCTTCTCGGCACAAGCGCAGAGCTCCGGCACGGGGACCCTGGACCCTTGCACTCCGGTCTCTGCAAAAAACGGCTGTAACATAATGTATCTTCTCATGCGCTGCAACCAAAAATTGAAGCTCCCTGCACTCCCGCTGCAGCGGGACAAGGTTAGCGCTCGCTAGAGCATTTTCAACAGCTCACCGAACCCGAAGTGCATTGGCAGCAGCGACCTCCGGCGGCCTTGAGTCTGGGAGAGGGCCGAGAGTCCCTGTGGTGACGCCGAGTCCACCCCCGGCCACTCAGAGAGCTTTCCAGGCTCACCGCCTTGTGGTAAAAGAGAAAACCCGCCGCCCCGGGATGGGGTTTCGGGAGTGGCAATGGGACGGCGGCACGGATGGGCCGCCCCTTACCGTTTGGCCGCGGCGCTGCAGAAGGGCACGGTGGCCCCCGCGCCGTACGGGGTCTTGCTTTCCGGAGAGGGCCGGGCCCGTCAGGGACGCTTCATGGTAGATATTCTTGTCACCATAGTTCCCATTTTCATGGTCATCTTCGTGGGTGTCGCCCTTCGGCCGTTCGGACTCATGGAGGAGGGGTTCGTGAGGCCGGCGAACCAGCTCGTGTACTATGTCGCCATCCCAGCCATGCTCTTTCGGGAGGTGAGCGAGGCGGCTCTGGCCGATTATTTCAGCGTGTCGGTGGTAGGGGCCGCCTTGCTCCCGCCCGTCGTCTTCTTTTTCGCCGGTCTCGTTCTCACCCGCATTGCGGCCTTCCCGCGGCGGCAGGCGGGAACCCTTCTGCAATGTAGCTTTCATGGCAACCTGGGCTACATTGGTCTCGCGGTGAGCTACTATTTCCTTGGGTCCGAGGGCTTCACCAAGGCCAGCATCCTTGCCGGGTTTCTCATGTTGGTTCAGAATCTTCTCTCAGTCGTGGCCCTGAGTCGATCCCATGAGACCCAAGGGGAGAGGCTGCCCATGGGGCGGTTGGTCCGACGTGTGGTCCTCAACCCTCTCATTCTTGCCGCCGCTGCCGGCATCTTCTTTTCCGTGGCTCGCTGGCCCCTGCCCACCGTTGTCGATCGGAGCCTGAAGATCTTGAGCGATATGGCCCTGCCCCTGGCCCTCCTCGTTATTGGGACCTCCCTCTCCTTCGGTCAGTTCCGCCGGCACCTTCGTCCGGTAATCGCCGTCACCCTGTCGAAGCTGATTCTGCTTCCCGCTACCGGTCTGGCGCTGGTCTATCTTTTCAGGGTCTCGAAGGGGGATTCTCTGCCGGCCCTCATTCTCCTTGCCTCCCCTACGGCGACGGTATCGTATGTTATGGCGAGAGAGATGGCCGGTGACCCTGATCTCGCTACGGCAGCCATCTCGGTGACCACCCTGGTGTCGGGTGTAACCTATACGTTCTGGCTCGGGCTCTTTGGATAGGGAGGAAGCGCGGTTGGGGGACTAACCGGGGTGGATGTCAGGCTGGGACGGCAGGAAGAAGGGAAAGGCGGAGGAGAACGCTATGAGTACCCTGGACAGGAGAGATGCGGCTGCCTACGGTGACGGGGTAAGTGATCGGCTGGAGCCGCTCCAGAGCCTCGACCTCAAGGAGACCGAAGACTTTGATCACCTCTTGCGACAGATGGCCCGGACGGCCTTCACCGGGAGAACTCTCGGGGAGGCCGCCGAAGTCCTCGCGACCATGGTCTCCGATCCGGACTGCCGGGTGGTCGGAACCTTTTCCGGCGCCATGACCGTCGCCAAGATGGGGCTCATCATCTGCGACATGATCGACTGGGGCTGGCTGGACGTCATCATTTCGACCGGCGCTCTCATGGCCCACGGGTTTGTCGAGGCGGCCGGCATGATTCATTTCAAGCACGCGGCCCACTTCAGCGATGCCGCCCTCTACCACCGGGGCTACAACCGAATATACGACACGCTCGAGCTGGAACGGAACCTCGACCGCACCGAGGAGATCGTTGCCGAGGTCCTCGATGCCATGGATCTCTCTCGACCCGTCAGCTCGGAGGTGTTCTGTCACGAGCTGGGGAGATGGCTCGCCGAGCACACCGACCGGCCGGGAATCTTGCGGAACGCCTATCTCAAGGGAGTGCCGGTCTACGTGCCCGCCTTCACCGACTCGGAACTGGGACTGGACGTGGCAAGCTGGATGGTGCGGAATACCCTGGTCACAGAACCCGACACGAGCCTCGGCGATGCCCTCACCCGGGTGAGCATGCACTTCAACCCCTTCCTCGACCTCGGCTCCTACACCAGGAGGGTGGCCGAGGCAAGCCGCCTGGGCATCTTTACTGTAGGCGGCGGGGTGCCGCGGAACTGGGCGCAGCAGGTGAGCCCCTACCTGGAGATTCTCCAGAACCGCTGCCAGCGCTCGTTCCCCCTCCGGAAGTTCATGTACGGGGTTCGCCTTTGCCCTGAACCCGCCCACTGGGGAGGGTTGAGCGGATGTACCTACTCAGAGGGAGTGTCGTGGGGGAAGTTCGTGGCACCTCAGGACGGCGGGAGGTTTGCCGAGGTGCTGTGCGACGCGACCGTTGCCTGGCCGCTCCTCGTCAAAGGCGTGAAGCAGAGGCTGGACAAAGCGGGGAAGGGTAAGGCCCAAGGCGAAGCTGGGAGTGACTGAGCCGAC
>JAGFXI010000355.1 GCA_017861095.1 Deltaproteobacteria bacterium
CGTCTTCGACCCCCTCGAGGCCATGAAGCCCGGCGCCCCCGTCATCCACGAAAACGTTCCCAACAACGTGAGCGCGACGATCCGGAAGGAATTTGGAAATGTGGAGAAGGCCCTCGCCGAATCGGATTTCGTCTGCGAGGACACCTTCGAGACCCAGCCCGTCAATCATTGTCCCCTCGAGCCCCACGCAGCCCTGGCCAGGGTCGATCACTCCGGCAAGGTTACACTCTGGTCGTCCACGCAGATCCCCTTCTTCCTCCGGAGGAACCTTGCCACGACCCTCGACATCCCGGAGAGTAGAGTTCGAATCATCAAGCCCAAGGTGGGAGGGGGTTTCGGGCAGAAGATCGATCTCTTCGCAAAGGACTTCTGCGCGGCCTTCTTTGCCATGAAGACGAAGAGGCCGGTCAAGTTTATGTACGAACGCGAAGAGGTGTTCACGTCAACGAGGCAACGCCACCCCATGACCATCCGCCTGAAGACCGGGGTGAAGAAGGACGGAACGATCCTCGCCCAGCAGTTCAAGGTGATCGCCGACGGCGGCGCCTACAACAGTACGGCACCCCTGATGATCACCCTGTCGTGCTACTTCATCATGCTTCCCTACCGGGTCGAGAACCTCCTTTTCGAAGGTCACCACGTCTACACGAACAAGCCGGTCGGTGGCGCCATGAGGGGCCATGGCATCCCCCAGGTTCGATTTGCCGTGGAGACGCAGCTCGACAAGATTGCCGAACAGATCGGGATCGATCCCCTGGAACTCCGCCTCAAGAACGCCTTTCAGGCGGGAGAGCCGCACCCTGCCAAACTCCTGGTCCAGAGCTGCGGCTTCAGCGAGACGCTGCAGAAGGCGGCAGAGGCCATTGGCTGGAGAGAAAAGAGGGGCAATCTCCCCTTCGGGAGAGGGATTGGATTGGCCGGAGCCAGCTTTCCGAGCGGCGTGAGCAACATGAGCCACATCTCCTCGGGTGCGATCGTCAAGATCGAGCGGGACGGCTCCGTCACCCTCCTGACCGGCGCGGCGGACATCGGCCAGGGCGCGGAAACGGTCATCTCCCAGATCGTCGCCGAAGAGCTGGGAGTTTCTCTCGAGGACGTTCGGGTTACCGCCGCAGACACGGAGATCACGCCGCTCGATCCCGGGACCTTCGGCAGTGGCGTCACGCTCCGGGCCGGAAACGCCGCGCGCATGGCAGCCCGCGCCGCCAAAGAGAAGCTCTTCGAAGCGGTGGCAGAAGAGATGGAAACGAGCCCTCAGAACCTCGACATCCGGGATCATCGGATCTCGCTGAAGGACAGTCCCGAGAAAGGAATCAATCTCCACGAAGCGATTAGGCTCTACCAGTACTCGGACCGACCCATGCCGGTCATTGGTCGGGGGTCCTACTATCCTCCCGCCAAGGAACCCACCACCCTCCTCAAGGAGGATGGGAATTTTTCGCCCGCCTATTCGTTCATGACCCAGGCTGCGGAGGTGGAAGTCGACACGACGACTGGGAAGGTCAAGGTTTTGAAGATGGCCGCAAGCCACGATTGTGGCCGGGCGATCAATCCCATGCTGGTAGAAGGGCAGCTTGAAGGCTCGGTCGTGGGCGGAATGGGACAGGCCCTTTACGAGGATGTCATCATGGACAAAGGACAGGTTCTTAACCCGACGTTCCTCGACTACGGCATCCCGACGGCCGAGGAAATCCCTTCGATCACCTCCCTCGAGGTCGAGACCGACGATCCGGAAGGCCCCTTCGGAGCAAAGGAATCAGGCGAAGGGACTCAGCTGGCCCCCGCACCGGCCATCGTCAACGCCATTTACGACGCCATCGGCGTGAGATTCACCACGTTGCCCGTGACGCCAGACAGAGTCCTCGAGGCCCTGCAGCAGAAACAAAAGTGAGTGGAGCAAGGCGAGTCAGTTGAGACAACGAGGCGTTTTCGGAGTACCGGTTGACAAAGCTCTGCAAAGGCTTTATAAAGACTCTATGAAGACTCTAACCATCACGGACGCGAAGAAAAACCTGAGCCGTTGGCTCGACGCCGCTGCCCAGGGGCAAGACATTGGGATTATTCGCGGTGCCGACATCATTGCTCTGCGCAAGGTCGCGGTAGAATCCACAGATTACGCGCAACGCGAATACGGGGCAACCGAAGAACAGATCGCTGCATTTGAGGAGGCTACCGAAAAGCGGTATCGCCGGCTCAAGCGGTCGGGAAAATTGGTGACCGTCACCCCAACGCAACTGAGGAAGATCCTTGAGTAAGCCTCTGTCCATTGACCCGGCCGTTCTACGACGTTTACAGAGGCTGCCCAAGAGCGAACGGATAGAGTGCTTGTTGGCGCTCTGCGAGCTACCTGATTCGTTTGGCCAGCCGCACGTGCACGGCGGCCTCGGAATTCGTAAACTGGGAAACAAGCTTTTCGAGTGCCGGGCTAGTGTTGCGCTGCGTTTCATCTTTCAAAACCGCCCGTCTGACCTGTTTGTCTCTTTCTTGGGCAATCACGATGAAATCAAGGCATTGCTCCAAAGCGGCAAGTATCGCTGAGATAGCGCCTCAAGCCTCTATCTCTCATTGAGAGGTGGGGACATTGTTGTCTATGTTGCGTAATTTCGTCCCGTTTGTTCCTGCCTTAACTGCTACCCCATTCCAATTGGTTCAGATTCCCTGGCCGTGTGTTGAAATCCCCCTACCCTTCCCTCGATTGCGCAGGGAGAACTCCCTTCAGCAGGCCCATGGTTTCTTCGGAGGAGAACTGCTCCCATATCTTCCCGAACGCTCCCTGTCGCTCGCGGGCGATCTCCGCCTGTAGCTGGTAGACCTCGCCGAGAATGAACAGGAGATCGGGGTCGACGAGTTTCCCTTTCCAGTCGTCGCACAGGGAATCGACAAATTTCCTGGTGAAAACGGTGTCCTGAAGCTCCCCGAGGCAGTCCTGTATTTCCACCGTTCGTTCGATAAAGGCATCGAGGGCGCCCTCGTATGCCGGGGCCACAAACTCGCTGAGGTAGCGAAGCCTCTTCATCTGGATTCGGAGGCGGTGGTACTGTTTGAGTTTCGGATCCTGGAGCACGGCGCGCCCCCGTTCCATGGCGGCGTCGAATTTCTCCGTAATAAGAGTCGGCGCCACTTCGCGAACCGTTTTCATCGCGAGCGGTCTCCGCGGACGCGTGGGAAGAGG
>JAGFXI010000356.1 GCA_017861095.1 Deltaproteobacteria bacterium
CTCGAGACCGCCCGGGAGTTGGGAATCCACAAGACCACGCTCTTCCGGAAGATCCGAAAGTTGGGAATCAAGCTGCCGAGGGGCAAAGACGGTAGGTCGCTACAGTAGCATTCCTGCAACTCCATCCCGCCACCATAGTAGCGATCTTGCTACTCCCTCCCTCACTTCACCGGCTGACAGCGAGTAGCCGGGTGGACTCGGCGACAGTCCCGACACTCCATCGCTCCATTACTCCGCTACTCCAAACTGGAGCGCCCCCCGCTCGTCGAACCCTCCGCCACGATCGGGCAGCCCACCTCGGCGAAATGGTTCAAAATATAAAAAAGTTATGAGAATTTTTTCCAAAAAGATAAACCTGAATTGACTTCTTTTCTAAAAGGATATTTACTGCCCGAAACCTCCCGGGGCGGTAGACGGGTGGCAATGGCGAAGAAGATCCTGGATGCCTTGGACAACAAGATCATTCGGCTACTGGCTGAGGACGGGCGCATGCCTGTCGGCGAGATGGCTTCACGGCTCCGGGTCACGGCGCCGACTGTGCGCTCCAGGATCAAGGCTCTCGAAGAAGCGGGCAAGCTCAAGATATCCGGCCTCATCGATCCCTACCAGAATCAAGAGGTGACAACGGCCCTGATCGGGCTCAACATCCAATCCCACGGCAAGCTAGACCAGATCCTCGAGAAGCTGGCCCATCTGGACAATGTCGTCTGGGCTGCCGTTGTCACCGGACGCTATGACGTGTTTCTCGAGGTGGTGGTGACCGGGGGCACCGCCGAGCTGTATCGGTTGACCACCGACGTCATCCCCAAAGTGGGTACCGTTGTCCGGAGTGAGACCTTCGTCATCATGAAGTCCAGGCGGAAATGGGTGCCGCCACCCAAGGGTTTGGCCGAGGTCTAGCAGGATGCTGAAAAACTCCTCGACCGGGCCTCACCGTGTACCGGTATGCACGGTAGACCTGAGCCGGGCCGGTCGGTTCGGCAAGGCCACGCCACGGCGTGGTCGCGCCATGAATAAGGTTGTGGTGTTTCGGCCCGCCTGCAGAGCCGTGGTGCAAGGTTCGGCAGGCCTTCCGACAGGCCAGAGAGATAAGAGGATGCTCCACATGCGCCTTGCTTCACCGACCAGCCCGGCTCACGTGACAATCTCCTCCGACATCATGAAAAGGAGTTTTTCAGCAACCTGTTAGTAATAAGATGGAGCCCGGCGCGGAATGGAGCAATGTGAAGCTCGTGAGATCAGTGGCTTGGGGGAAGAGGTCCACGCCTTCCCAGCGGCCGGACGGGTAACGTGAACCACTAGCAACAGGAGGTGAGGATCATGGTACGAACAGTGTTCAAAGGACTGGTGGCGGCGGTTCTCGCGCTCGCGCTCGCGTCGGTCGGCTACGCGGGCACCCTGGACGAGATCGCCCAGCGAGGGGAGCTTCGTATTGCCTGTCAGACTCAGGGGCCTCCGTTCAGCTTCGTGGACAAGGCCGGGCAGCGAACCGGCAGCTCCATCGAACTCTGCAAAATGATGGCCGAGGAGATGGGCGTAAAGGTCGTGTTCCTCGACTATGACTGGGACGGCTTGATTCCCGCCCTTCTCGCCAAGAAGGCGGATGTGCTCGCGGCGGACATGACCCCGACTCTCAAACGAGCGATGAAGGTCGCCTTCAGCAACCCCTTCATGTACACCGGCAGCGTCGTCTTCATGAAAAATGATAGCCCCCTCAAGACCCTTGAGGACTGCAAGAAGCCCGGACTGAATGTCGCCGTCCTGCTGGGATCCACGGGCGAGACCGATGCGAAAAACGCCTTTCCAAAGGCGAACCTGAAATCCTACAAGGGCGGCGGGCCCATGCTGATCGACGCAGTTCTGAAGGGACATGCCGACTTCGGCGTCAACGACGGCTCCGCCGTGACCGGGCAACTGGCGAACTTCCCGCCGAACAGCGTCAAAATCCTCCCTGGGATGCTCACCAAGTCCCCGCTCGCCTTCGCCGTGCGGTACGACTCGATGGACCTGCTGGAGTGGATCAACCTGTTCTTCCTCCACGCAAGTCTCGACGGCCGTATGGAGAAAAATCTGAATTACTGGGTCAATACCCTCGACTGGAAGAAGGACCACTAATCCCCGCCACCCTCCCCCTCCCAGTCGAGGGGGAGGGGATTTCGTTTTGTGCCGCCCATGCTCTCCCTTAACTCGTGGATGAGGGTTGGAGCGATACTGTCACCGGACAGCCAGAGAGCCCATGCTCAGGTTCTTCAATTTCAGGGTCATCCTCGACTACATGCCCCTCTACATGAAATGCTTGTGGGCTACCATTTGGCTGTCCGGTGTTTCCATCCTCGGTGCGCTCATCGTGGGCACTATAGCCTGCGCCATGCGCCTGAGCCGCTCACGGTCCCTTACCGGTATCGCCGGCTGCTACATCGAGAGCATCCGCTCGACACCCCTTCTGGCTCAGATCTACTTCCTCTACTTCGGCCTCCCCTCGCTCGGCATCCGCATCTCGGAAGAGGTGACCGGCGTCATTGCCCTGACCCTGAATAGCGGCGCCTACATGGCCGAGATCATTCGCGCCGGCATTCTCTCCATACCCCAGGGTCAGACCGAGGCCGCGATCGCCACGGGATTGAGCTACCCGATGCGCATGCGCTACATCGTCCTGCCCCAGGCCATCGGCGCCACGATACCGCCGCTTCTCGGGCAGGCCATCGTCCTGGTCAAGGACTCGGCGCTGCTCTCACTGATCTCGATCGCGGAGCTCACCCGTGCCGGTCAGATCATGATCTCGGAACGCTTCATGCCTGCCGAGGCCTTTCTCACCACCGCGGTTCTGTATCTCCTCATCTACTACGTCCTCAAATGGCTCTCCGAGCGGTGGCAGCAGAGCCTGATTTTTCGGGAAAGGCGTTAGGGTATGTGGGGAATCTACCTCCAGGGACTTCTCGAGAGCATCCCCTTCTTCCTCAAGGGCCTATGGATGACGGTTGCCGTCTCAGGCCTCAGCTTGGTGGTCGGCACCATCATCGGCTTTATCTTGGGCATCATCCGGGTGAGCAGGATCAGGTTTTTGCCGACAATCGTCGGCGCCTGGGTGGATGTCATTCGCGGCACGCCTTTTCTCGTCCAGATTTTCATCGTCTTCTTTATCCTTCCCGAGTTGGGCATTCACCTGGAGGC
>JAGFXI010000357.1 GCA_017861095.1 Deltaproteobacteria bacterium
CAAGAAGGCAATGCGGATCCACTACAGAAAGCCGTGCCGCGTCAGAAATTCGTGGTCCACGCCCCCGGTCGACTGGGATCCGCTCCTCTGCAGGAGAAACTTCTCCACATACTTTCCGATGAGGTCAACCTCGACATTCACCCTATCGCCCACCTTGAGATTCCCCAGGGTACTCGCCCGGGCGGTGTGTGGCACCACGTTTACCTCAAACTGTCGTCCCTCACAGCGGTTCACCGTGAGGCTCACCCCGTTCACGGCGACAGAGCCTTTCTCGATGAGGTATCGGCTCAACTCCGGAGGAATCTCGAACTTGACGACCAGGGACTCCCCGCGGCGTTGCCTCGCCGCCACCCGGCCGGTGCCGTCCGCATGGCCGCTCACCAGGTGGCCGCTCAGCCTATCGCCCAGGCGTAGGGCACGCTCGAGGTTCACCTCATCGCCCGGCCGTCGCTGTCCGAGAGTGCTACGGCTCACTGTCTCCTCGGACACGTCGACGGTGAAGGCATCCCCCTGGAGGCTGACGACTGTAAGGCAGACCCCGTCCACCGCAATGCTCTCGCCAATCTTGAGATCTGGAGACTCCAGGGATGCCCTGAGGGTGAGATGAAGGCCGCGATCGGCCCGCTCCAGGCGAAGGATAGTTCCCGTTGTTTCCACGAGGCCGGTGAACATTCGGCGCCTCCCCGGTGACGGACCCCCCTTAACCCGCCTCGGCGGCGAGGAGCGGCGAAGTCGCCACATACGCCTCAACCATTATATCACCATCAAAGCGGCGCACTCGCACTCGGCTGAGCGCCAGGCTCTCGCCGACGACTGCGGCCCCTCGTCCTCCGACCAGGGGCACGGCGTCCCGGCCGCCGATGATCTTCGGGGCATAAAAGAAGTAAACCTTATCCACCAGGCCGGCCCGGAAAAAAGAGCCGTGGACCTCAGCGCCCCCCTCCACGAGCAGACTCGTGATCTGCCGGCTCCCCAGCTCTCGAAGCAGGCGGGAAGGGGAAACTCGGCCCTCCTCGAAGGGCAAAGCCAAGATCTCCACTCCCCGTTCCTGGAACCGGCCAACCCGCCCCCGGTCCGGCTGGGGGCCGGTAGCGATGAGGGTCGGCGCCTCCGCCGCGCTCCGCACCACCTGGCTCTCAAAAGGAGTACGCAGGTTGGTATCCAGGATAACCCGAAGCGGTTTCTTTCCGCCCCTCCCGGGGATCCGCGGCGTCAACTGAGGGTCGTCGGCCAAGACCGTTCCCACCCCCACGAGCACGGCGTCGAAGGCCCGGCGCAGCCGATGGACGAACCGCCGGGACCGTTCATTGGTTATCCAGCGCGAATCCCCCGTTGCGCAGGCGATCTTCCCGTCTAGGCTGGCGGCGGCCTTGGCCACCACCATAGGGAGACCGGTAGTCACGTGCTTGATGAAGGCATCGTTCAGACGGCGGCACCGCTCCTCCTCGACCCCCACCTCAACATCCAGACCTTGGCTGCGGAGCACCTCGACGCCCTTTCCGATGACGTGGGGATTCGGGTCGCGGCAACCCACCACTACACGATCGACGCCGCTCCGGATGATAGCCTCGGTGCATGGCGGGGTCCGGCCCACGTGGTTGCAGGGCTCCAGGGTCACATAGAGGGTCCCCCCCCGGGCTAGATCTCCCGCAGCTGCGAGCGCATGCACCTCCGCATGGGGGCCCCCTGCCCGCTCATGGTAGCCCTTCCCCACCACGGCTCTCCCGCGGACCACCACCGCACCCACTACAGGGTTGGGTGAGGTGCGGCCGACGCCTCGCGCTGCTAGCCGTAGCGCCAGCCGCATATATGTGCTGTCGTCTTCCGGCAATGACGCCTAGAACTCCTTCTGCTCCCCTATCGGGCGAATCCCATCTACCCGGGGGGAGACCTTCATCAATATAATTTTTTATTATACGTCCGCACCTTATATGGTGTCCACCGACAATACGTTCCCCACCCGCCAGGGCGAACCATAGAGTCGAAAGTGCCCCCATCTCCGAGAATCCCCCCAACCCCCCCCTTTACGAAAGGGGGGGGATTTTTCGGGCCCGGGAGCGTGTTCGACCCTCAAATGAACCGTATTGAGGCTAGATATACTGATCCGCCATCTCCCGGAGTGTCCGCTGCACCTGCCCAGGCGCCTCCCTTTCCCACTGGGCAACGACATCCGAAATCTTCCGCTTCAACGCCGTGTTCTCCAGGTCACTCAGGGCCCTGAAAGCCCCTCCCCACCGTCCTACCTTGAAGATTAGCCGATCGGCATCGCTCAGGGCAAGATAGCGATCCGCCGCTGCCAGCATCGCATTCTTGTCGTCAGGCAACGTCCCGGTGATCTCCTCCAGGAGGTTCATGATGTGATCGGAGGCGATGGTGGACGTGATACCCTCCAGAGCCTCGAGAAAAAGGCGGATCTCTCTTACCACCTCATCGTCGTCCAGAGGCTCGAACTCGCCCGCCGCTATCTTCTCGTAGAGGGAGGTGGATCTGGGGACCCGGAGGGAGCGAAGCCTGATGAAATCGGGATTGATCTCATTCAGTACCGCCGCGGTGGCGAGGGCGTGCTCCTGCCACCAGGTCTGTCCCCCAAGGCCGGGCATCACGTACTCGGAGAGGCTGATTCCCGCCTCCCGCACCAGACATCCAGCCTTCACGTGATCTGCCGCCGTGACCCCCTTCCGCATGAAGCGAAGCAAGGGATCGTAGCCGCTCTCCAGGCCGATGTGGATTCGATCGAGCCCCGCCTCCCGCAGCAGTACCAGGTCCTGGAGGGAGCGACGGGCCAGAGTTCGCGAGCGAGCGTAGGAGGTGATGCGCCGGATGCCGGGGACCCGGCTCCGCAGGTAACTGAGCACCTCGGCCAGATCCTCGGGTTCCATGATCAGGCTGTTGGCATCCTGGAGGAAGACGCTCCCCTCGCCGAGATAGAGCCAGTGAGCCACCTGCCGGTGCATCAGGGTGGAGGTCACTTCCGCGAGAAGAAGGGAGAGGACCGCGCTGGTCACCTTTCCCCCGCAGCCCGCTCGCCAGGAAAGGCGCTGAATGTCCTCAACGATGGCACCGAGGAGATCGATCTCCCTTTTGATCTCCTCCGTCGAGCGGTGCGAGAATTCCTGACCTTTGTAGACCGGGCAGAAGAGGCACTGGTTCCAGGGACAGTTGCGGGTGAGGGGTCAGATCTTGCCGTTCCTGAAATGCTGGTCTTCATGGTGGATCAGGCACCTTTTCATGTCAACCCTGTCTAGGTCAGCCCGACCGCTTCAGTATAAC
>JAGFXI010000358.1 GCA_017861095.1 Deltaproteobacteria bacterium
CTGGTGGAGCGGTTCAGCTTTTTTTCCTACATGAAGCGGACCCCCTTCCCGGTCTACACCTATGCCGAGGCACCGGGCGAGACTCTGCCTCCCGAGCTCCTGGGATTTGCCATCCACGACACGGTGACGGACCCGGGCCGGGCCGACACGGTCCTGCGAAGCCTCCCCTGGCGCTGGGCCCGGGCGTGGAGCCTCTCACGGTCGAGAGAGGTGCTCATCCCCATCGATTGGTTCTATCTCATCAACGAGTACAACGGTCCCGCTGCCGGAAACACCATGGAGGAGGCCATCCTCCACGGCATCTGCGAGGTGGTGGAGCGCCACGTCTCCTCGGTTATCAGCCACGGCGAGCCGAACACTCCGAGCATCGACCCTCTCAGCGTTCACGATGAGGCGGCCCGAATGCTCATGGACAAGTACGCCGCTCACGGCATTCAGCTCGTTATCAAGGACTTCTCCCTGGACACGGGAATTCCCACGATCGCCGCCCTCGCCTGGGACCCGAGCACCTTTCCCGAGCGAAGCGAGATAGTCTTCACCGCCGGGACCACCACGACCCCAGAAAAATCCCTGGTCCGCGCCCTCACCGAGGTAGCCCAGCTTGCCGGGGATTTCCAGAACCGCACGACCTACCGGCCTACCCTCCCCAAGTACGGAAGCCTCGAGGAGGCCGCCTACCTCACGGCGCCGGCGCCTGCGATCCCCGTCCAGGCCCTGCCGAACCTGAGCCATCCGAACCTCAAGGTGGAGGTCCAAGGCTGCGTCGAGACCCTTTCGCGCCAGGGACTCGAGGTCTTGATCATCGACGTGACCCACCCGGAGCTCCGCATGCCGGCGGTCTACGCGATCATCCCGGGCGCCCACTTCCTGGACCGGGCCCGAGACACAAGCATTCCCTTGCATGCGGCCAAGATCCTCACCCGAACCCTGGACGGGCCGCGAGCCCTCGCGGGGATTGGGCGACTCATGGAGGCCTTCCCGGGACGGCATGACCTCCACTTCTTCCTGGGAGTGGCGCTCGAGTACGAGGGCAGACCCGGCGAAGCCCTCGCCCAGTTCCGGCGGGCATTGGCGCTGAACCCGCCTGCCGGGGATCTAGCCAGCATCCACACCCACATCGGCGTCTGCCTCAAGGACGAGGGGGATTACCGGGCCGCCATCGACGCCCTCGAACAGGCACGGACCCACGATCCCGGGCTGAAAGAGATCTACAACCTCCTCGGATTCTGTTTCTTCAAGACAAAAGAACACCAGCGCTCCATTGAACAGTTCGAGAAGGCGCTCGAGATCGACCCCGGCTCGGCTATCGACTACGCCAACATCGCCTCGAATCTGCGAGAGCTGGGACACAAGCAGGAGGCCGTCCTCGTCTACCGCATGGCCCTCGAGCTCGATCCCACCATCGAGTTCGCCCGCGACCATCTCGCTCGCCTGGAGGAGAAAGTGGAGGACTAGCTCGGTGGCCAAACCTTTATGGTCTGATTCACCTCTTCACCCCGGAGTATTTGACTGATAAGATTTGAGCGACGGGGAGGTGTTTCGTGCCGAAAACCTTCGTGTGACCGGACGATTTTCCTCCGCCCTGAGCAACTCCCCTCAACCTCCGCTCGACAGAGAATCCGCCGGCGGGGGCTTCGCCCGACGACGGAAACCTGCTTCAAAGAGAAATCGCCCATGAGCGCCCCCGGGAGACGAGACGATGAGGCCGCACACCAAGACCAAGGCAGAGCTTGTCGCTGAGCTTGCAGCCCTCCAGTCCCAGGTACGCGAATTCGAGGGTATGGCGACTCGCGCCCAATCCTTGGAAAGGAATTTCCTTCAGGCGAAGGCGGAGCTTGACCGCCACCGGGCCGAGGTCTCCGCACTTATGGAGAGCTTTGGCGCCATCATGCAGGATCGCAGCCTCCAGGATACAGCCCGCTCCATCTTCCTCGCCTGCAGGAACCTGGTGGGTGCCACCGCCGGTTATGTCGCCCTCTTGACCCCCGATGGGAAGAGAAACGAAATACTCTTTCTCGACTCGGGCGGCCGCCGCTGTACCGTCGATCCGAGCCTCCCCATGCCCGTGAGAGGCCTGAGGGCGGAGGCATACCGGACCGTGCAGGCGGTCTACGACAATGACTTTGGGTCGAGCGCCTGGGTCGATTTCCTCCCCCACGGGCACATGCGTTTGGACAATGTCCTCTTCGCCCCCCTGGTCATCGATGGAACGGCCGTCGGCCTGCTCGGCCTTGCGAACAAGGCAGGCGGGTTCAATCAGGACGATCTGCGGATGGCATCGGGCTTCGGCGAGATTGCCGCCGTTGCTCTCAAGAACAGCCGCACGTTGGAGGCTCTGAAAGAGAGCGAGGAGCGATTCCGCCTCGCCTTCGAGAATTCCAATGACGGCGTCTGTCTCGTGGATCTTGAAGGCCGGTTTCTCAGAGTCAACGAGCGCATATGCCAGATCTTCGGCTGGACCAGAGAAGAGCTCGAAGCGATGACGGTCCATGACGTGACCCACCCGGATGATCTTGATGTCAGCGCCGCCTTCATCCGTCGCAGTCAGGCCGGGGAACTTGAGCGGAGCGTCTTCGAGAAGCGTTACCTCCACAAGACGGGCCATGTCGTGTGGGGGCAGGTGTCTTCCTCGATGATCCGCAGCCCGGACGGGAACCCCGCTTGCTACATCTCTCACCTGCGAGATATCACCGAGGGGAAGCGGGCCGAGGAAGCTCTCAGAGCGGAGCGCGATTTCAATCTGGCCGTGCTTTCGACCATAGGGGCTCTCGTGGTGGTTCTTGACCGGGAGGGACGAATCGTCAGGTTTAACAGGGCATGTGAACAGGTGACCGGCTATGCTTTCCACGACGTCAAGGGCAAGCCTTTCTGGGATCTCTTGCTCCTCGCCGAGGAGGTTCAGCCGGTGAAGGCGGTGTTCGCGGAACTGTGCGCCGGGCAATTCCCCAACGAGCACGAAAACTACTGGCTCACCAGAGACGGCGGCCGCCGCCTCATTAAGTGGTCCAACACAGCCCTTGTTGGATGCGACGGCACGGTTGACTATGTCATCGGAACCGGAATTGACATTACCGACCGCCGCGAAGCGGAGAGGGCCCTCCAGAGGTCCCACGACGAGCTCGAGCGGCGGGTGGTCGAGCGCACCGCGGATTTGGCCAG
>JAGFXI010000359.1 GCA_017861095.1 Deltaproteobacteria bacterium
GCAGCCACCATGGACCGCCGCAGGTTGAAATTCGGGCCGGATCCGGAGGGTATCCGGTCCGTGATCGGCGCGCTGATGAAAGAGGGCGTTATCGCCTAGGGAGAATTCACCCATGCCAGGCATCTGGGTTTTTGGCGAAAGACGGGATCAGACCCTGGAGCTCCTGAACGCCGGAAAGAATGCGGCAAAAGCCCTCGAGACAAGACTGGTGGCCTTCACCCGGGAGCGCCCGTCGGCCGAGGAGTTCATTGCGTACGGAGCCGACGAGGTGTTGGTGCTTCCACAGCTTGCAGAGGATCAGCCGCTGGAGTCTTATGTTCCGGTCCTCGCCGAGACAGCCCGCCACGAGGATCCCGATGTCTTCTTCATTGCGGCGACCGCTCGAGGAAAGGAGATAGCGGCCCGGCTTGCCACCCGCCTGGAGACCGGGCTCTGCAGCGGGTGCAGCGGCTTCGGCTTCGATCAGGAGAAGAAGCTGCTCCGGATGGAGCGCATGGTATTCGGGGGAGCGGCAATGCAATCGCTCATCTGCACGACCCGTCCCCAGATAGCGACCATACCTCCCCGCACCTTCGAACCTGCCGCGGTCCAAACGGGGAGGAAGGGGACGGTAAGGGAGCTCCAGTCCACGCCCTCCTCCGCAGTGAAAGTGATCAAGAGATCGCCGAAGGCAAAGGAGGCGGTGAACATAACCGAAGCAAAGATCGTGGTTTGTGTCGGCCGCGGTATGAACAACAAGGAGGACGTGGATCTAGCCCGTCAATTGGCCGACGTCCTCGGGGGGGAAGTGGGTTGTACCAGACCCATCGCGGAGGAGCTCCACTGGCTCCCGGAAGAAGTTTACCTCGGAATATCCGGGAAAAAGGTAAAGCCTGATCTCTACATCGGCCTAGGAGTCTCCGGTCAGATACAGCATGTGACCGGAATCCGGGACAGCAAGGTCCTTCTGGCCGTAAACCGCGACGAGAATGCCCCCATCTTCGAGGCGGCGGACTACGGGATAGTCGGCGACCTGTACCAGGTTGTCCCCAAACTCATCGAGGAGCTGAAGACGGCCCTGAAAGTCTAGCCCGCATTGTGCACGACACACCGTTCACCCCCTCACCTTCATCCTCTCCCCCTCCCGAGGGGGAGAGGAGAATGTTTTTGGGGTTATCGGACAGCCTGTTGGGGGATTGTTGGGACCCTAGGACATTTTCAACCCGTAAGTGAACCGCGTTGGGGCTAAGGGTGGAGGGTCATGGCGGAAGATAAGTTCACGGCGATCATCGTCGGTGCAGGTCCGGCGGGAAGCACCGCGGCCTATGTGCTGGCAAAGGAGGGCCACGAGGTCCTCCTGATCGAGAAAGGGGCGCAACCCGGCTCGAAGAACATGTTTGGCGGCAGGATGTATTGTCACGCCCTGAACCGGATCATCCCGAACTTCTGGGAGGAAGCGCCGCTTGAGAGGCCGGTGGCGCGCGAAATCATAACCCTTTTGGACGGCGACCAGAGCGTCTCCGTCAGCTGCCAGGATCTGACCTGGACCAGGCCGCCGTACCACTCCTTCACCCTTCTCAGGGCTGAATTCGACGCCTGGCTCGCTTCCAAGGCCGAAGAAGCAGGCGCCATGGTCGCCTGCAATATTCGAGTGGATGATCTGCTCATCGACAGCGGTAGGGTGGTCGGCATCCGGGCCGGCGAAGACGAGATGCTGGCTGATGTGGTCATTGCGGCTGATGGAGCCAACTCGGTTATCGCCCAGAAGGCAGGGTTGGCTCAGATGTTTGCTCCCCACCAGGTCGCAACCGGGGTCAAGGAGATCATCGAACTGCCTCCTGAGACCATCAGCCAGCGCTTTCAGCTCGACGGCAACAACGGCGCGGCCCAGCTCTTCGTCGGCGCCTGCACGAAAGGAATGCAGGGCGGCGGGTTCCTCTACACCAACAAGAACAGCAGTTCCCTCGGCCTGGTGGTGAACGCGGCGGAGCTCCAGCGAAACCAGTACCGGTTGCCTGATCTCATGGAAGATTTCAAGACTCATCCTCACGTAGCTCCCCTGATCGAGGGCGGCCGTGTGGCGGAGTACTCGGCTCACCTGATCCCCGAGGCAGGACTGGCGATGGTGCCGCAGCTCTATGGTGACGGCATCGTGGTGGTGGGTGATGCCGCCGGATTCGTCCTGAACCTCGGCTATCTCGTGCGAGGAATGGATTTCGCCATCGCATCCGGAGAAGCTGCGGCACGAGCGGTAATGGCGGCCAAGAGCCAGGGCGATTTTTCGCGCCAGGGCCTTGGCATCTACCGGAAGATCCTGAAAGAGAGCTTTGTCCTCAGGGATCTGGAATTCTATCGCCGGGCTCCCGAGTTCCAGGAAAACCCCCGTCTCTTCCAGACCTATCCGAGGCTCGCCACCGCATTTGCGAGCAGGCTGTTCACTGTTGACGGCAGTCCGCCGGTGCATCTCCTGCAGAAGATCTTGAGGGAAATCAAAGAGAGTCGGCTTGGCTTATCAAGGTTGGCCATTGACGGCTGGAGAGGAGCAACCTGGCTGTGAAACGAGAGCGGCTGACCATAGAGCAATTGCTGGGCGTCGACAAGTTCGTCGTGGACGATCAGGAGGCCCATATCCGCCTCAATAAAGAGCACTGTGAGTCCTGTGAAACGAAACCGTGTACTTTCGCATGCCCGGCAGGGCTTTTCGCGGTGAAGGATGGGGCCATCAGTTTCGACCACGCCGGGTGCCTGGAATGCGGAACCTGCAGAGCGGTATGCCCCAAGGCGGGTACGGCACTCATCTGGTGTTATCCTCGAGGTGGTTTCGGCATCCATTACCGCTACGGGTGAGCGCACCAGGCTCCCCTATCTTTTCCCTTCCAGGACCGTCGCTAGGACGTCCATTCCCCGTCCCACGAGCCCGCCATCCGCCTGGCTGCCCATGTGGCCGATGCGGAACACCTTCCCGGCGAGGGGGCCGTAGCTTCCGCCCACGACCATCCCTCGCGCCCGGAGGCCTCGGTCCAGATCGGGCCAGGTCCAGCCCGGTGGGATCTTCGCGGCCGTGACCGTGGGAGCGCAGATCGCCTCGCTCTTGGGGAAGAGCTCCACGCCCATGGCTCGCAAGCGCTCCCGGCACAGAGCCGCTACCTCGCCATGGCGCTTGAACACAGCCGGGAGAC
>JAGFXI010000360.1 GCA_017861095.1 Deltaproteobacteria bacterium
TGGAAGAAAGCCGTGAAATACATACCCTCTACTGCCTGGCCGCCGATCTTGATGAGATCGTAAAGCTGGGCCGCGTCACCGGTCAGGATGGGGATCTTGATCCCGAGCTCCTTGGCCTGTTTGGCCAGCAGGGCAACCTCGGCGCAGTAGTTGGGGGCGTAGATGAGGTCCACGTGTGCCGCCTGCGCCTGGGAGAGCTCCCTACGGAAATCCGTGTCGCCGGTCTTGATGTAGTTGGTGTGAAGCACCCTGCCACCCAGTTTCGTAAAGGAGCTGACGAAGTAGTTGCCAAGCCCGACGCAGTACTCGTGGGTGATATCGACGATCGTCACCGCGGTCTTGGCCCTCAGATTCATCGTTGCCAGCATGGCGGCAATTTCACCCTGGAACGGGTCGGTGAAGCAAACCCGGAAGTAATACTTCTTGCCCTGGGTCACCACCGGGTTGGTGGCCGTGGGCGTGACCATCGGGATTTCATTTTTCTCGCCGACGGGACCCCCTGCTATGGAGAAGCTGCTAAAGGCCTCGCCGATAATAGCCACCACCTTGTCTTTCATAATCAGGCGGTCGACGGCGTTTGCCGCCTCCTTCTTGTCGCTCTTTGTGTCCGCCAGGAAGAGCCTGACATCCCTCCCGGACACCTGGGGCATCATCTCGTTGGCTGCCTTGATGCCCTCCCACGTCGACTGGCCGTAGGAAGCCGCGGCACCCGTCATGGGCAGGTAGACCCCAATGAGTGTCGACGGTGGCGGTGGAATGACAGACGGCTCGATAACGAGCGGAAGCTCCTTCTGCTGAGCCATAACCGGTATGCCCAGCACCAGGAGCATCGCCGCCATGAGCAGAATTGTGAGCGCTCTCTTCATGCTCTCTCCCTCCTCATATTCAGGTAACGGGTTGCATCCTCAAGTCCTCCTGCAGTCACAGAACTGATAAAGCTTATGGCCTCCCGGATGCTCGCCGGGGCGCCGGAGACGGGCGCCGAGCTGCTGGAGCGCCCGTCCCCGGGGATTGGTTGGAGAAACCCTTGGCTCAGATAGGCGGCAGGTTCCAGACATCGTCCTTCGCGTGCGCTGCTTCCCAGGCCCTCACCTTCACTTTCGCAGCATCAAACAGCCGCACGTGATTGTCGACTTTGACCTTGCGGGCGACGTCGGGACCCACCGCATCCCATAGCGGCTTCAATATGTCCTTAACGGCGAGGTAATCCGCCACGGGCATCTGCTTCCCCACCACCATGTTGCCTTTGTCGTCAATCTTGTTCCTCGTGTAGATGACGGTGTCGGACCCCCAGAGAACTCGATCCTGATACTTCGTGATGAAACGGGCCCAATCAGCGAGTGACGGCATGCCCGGTTGCGGGTTCACAATGAACGTCTGCACGAGGTCCCAGGAAAGGTCGACATTCCAGTTCGGGCATGCATCCAAAATCTCGGAGACCACCGCGAGGTGATTCGACGCCGGCTTCACGAAGCGGCCGAGCCCGGTATGGGCCCAGTAGACCGTGGTCTTCGGGCACTGGGCACAGAGATTTTTCATGCCTGCCGTGTACGGTGCCTCCGGCGACATGCTGACGACCTTGCCGTCGTACGTCACCGTGGCGCGGTAGACATCGCTGTGGAGGTTGACGATCAGACCCGATTCGGCCGCAAAATTGAAGATGTTTTTGAGCGCTGGACTATAGAGGGTGTTCCTGCTCACGTCGGTCACGTCCGGGGGGATCGGGTCGCTCGAAATGATTGACTTGACCGTATCATCGTCTATCTTGTCGCCGACGATCTCCTTATGCACCGAGAACTCGCCTATGCCCGCAAAAACCCCGGGGAATATTAGCAGCATACGCCTGATATGTTGAGCGCCGTACTCATCCATGGGGTTGAACCCAACGATCATCGGGTCGAGGCGGGCCTTGTCCGCGGCGGACAGTTTGAGATAGTCCATGGCGACCACCGCATCGATAAAGGAGTAGTAGTACATCCCCGCCTTTGGCCCCATGTAGTAGTTGGGCGGCATCTTGTCCCCCGCGTAGTGCTCGTAGGGATCCCACTTTTGCTGCAAGGGGAGGGGAAAGACCACTGACCGAGCGATTTTGTCCCCCATGTACTTGTCGATGAGCTCTTTCAGGGGGACGCCCTGCATGGCGTAGTTCGCGATGTGGAAGTGGGAGTCGACGTACTGGTCGGGTGGAGCGACGGCGGCACGTTGCGGCCCGGCGCAGCCAGCTAGGACCAAGGCCGACATCGCGATGGCGATGAAAAGACTTCGCATGATGAATCGGCTGTTCCTCATCTCATTCCTCCTTCCGTTGAGCAGGTTGTCGGCGAACTCAATTCCGTCCGAAAGTCTTGAGACTTTGACGTCCCGTGATTCATCCGAGCGGAAGAACCGAAGGGAATGGGAAAGTGGGGCGTCCTTCGGATGAAGGGAGTGCGACCCAGCGAAGATTTCACCGACCCAGCTAACATCTCAATGCTTGAAGGACGTGCTAAATTTGGTTGATTAGGGAACTTGAGTCGTTACCGGCGCTTGAACAAGGAAACCGGCGGACCTTCCTCAGCCCTTGGGATCAGCAAGCAGTCAAAATTCTCCGGAATCCAATGAGAGGCGCCGAATGGGTAACGTATGTAATTAATTTATTCGATCTCGATTCTGGGCGCAAGTGAAAAATTACGCATGCCAGTGAAGTCGGCCACCTTGCAGGACGCTCGTCGACCCGTTCGGTAGAGGAGCGATTTATCCCCGCCCGCAAAGAACCGAGCGTTGGGCTACGCCTCCACGTGGGAATCGCTCAATTTAGCTGAAGTAACGGACGGCATTCCTGAAGATCTGGATACCGAGCCCCTCCTCCGGGTACGGCTGCCGTCGGCGGCGGTAGGCTTCCTTCGAGCGGGTCCAGTCGGGATGGTTGGTCCAATGATTGAACGCCTCGGGGTGGGGCATGAGGCCGAAAATCCTGCCGGTGGGGTCGCAGATCCCGGCGATGTCCTCGAGGGAGCCGTTGGGGTTCTCGGGGAAGCGCCCGCCAGCCGGGCGGCCGTCGCGGTCGGCGTAGCGGAGCACCACCTGGTTGTTCTCAACGAGGGTGTCGATGACCGACCTCTCGGCGTAGAGCTTCCCCTCACCGTGGCGAACCGGGAGCTCCAGCCCCTCCAGCCC
>JAGFXI010000361.1 GCA_017861095.1 Deltaproteobacteria bacterium
GCTGGCTTGTCCCACCTGTCTCGGTGCAGACCCTGCCTGCGCGTTGCTGCGACTATGCGCCTTTGCAGAGCAGATCACCCTGCCCTCCACTGAGCTCGCTAGCGGCGGGGCGCAGGGATTGACTCATCTCCCCCAGGGGTTATGCTTTCTATATCTTGTTGAATAGGCGAAGTTTCATGGCTCCTTCGGCGCCATCTCTTTGCCTTCGTTCCTGACCTGCGGGAGGTGAGCGATTATGCCCTTCAGGGAAATCGAACGGTTCAGCCTCTCCTACCTCCAGGTGCTCGACGAGAAGGGCAACCTGGATACCGATCTCGAGCCCAAGCTCAGCACGGACGAGCTCCTTCGAGTCTATCGCGCCATGTTCCTCGCGCGAGAAGCAGACCAGCGCATGCTCAAGCTCCAGCGCCAGGGGCGCCTGGGAACGTTCGCTCCCTGCACCGGGCAGGAGGCGGCTGTCTGTGGTCCCACCCTTGCCATGAGCCCGAGGGACTGGTTTGTCGGCGCCTTCCGGGAGCTTGGCGGCCGGCTCATGCGCGGCGAGTCACTTGCCCGGGCCCTGCTCTACTACAACGGCTGCGAGGAGGGAAACGCCCTTCCCGCCTCCGCCAGGACGCTCCCCGTCGCGATTCCCGTAGGGTCTCAGATCCCGCACGCGGTCGGGATCGCCTATGCCGTGAAGTACCGCGGCGAAAAGGATACGGCCGTGGTGACCTTCTTCGGCGACGGGGCAACTTCGGAAGGGGACTTCCACGAGGCCCTCAACTTCGCCTCGGTGTGGCAGGTTCCCGCAGTCTTCATCTGCCAGAACAATCACTGGGCTATCTCCGTCCCCCGGAGAATGCAGAGCCATTCCCGGACCCTCGCCCAGAAGGCCATCGCCTACGACATGCCCGGCGTGCAGGTCGACGGGAACGATGTGCTCGCCATGTACCGGGCAACGAGGGAGGCCCTCGATCGGGCCTATTCGGGAAAGGGACCGACCTTCATCGAGGCGGTCACCTACCGCCTCATGATGCACACCACCGCGGACGACCCGAACAAGTACCGCGCCGAGGACGAGGTTAAAGCCTGGTGGGAGCGAGACCCCCTTGTTCGCTTCCGGCGCTACCTGGAGGGAAAGGGACTTTGGAATGAGACGATGCAGACGGCCCTCGCGGAAGAGATCACGAACGGGGTCGAGGCCGCGGTGAAGGAGCTGGAAGGCCGGACCGGGATCAAGCCCGACGCCCCCTTTGACCACATCTTCGGGACCCGCCACCAGCTGATCGAGGAAGAGCGCGCCGAGTTTCTTGCTGGCCTGGAGAGGAGGAAGGAGGCCGGTCATGACTAGGCTCACCATGGTGCAGGCCCTGAATCTGGCCCTGGATCAGGAGATGAAACGAGACGACCGGGTCCTCCTCCTTGGCGAGGACGTGGGCGTGGACGGTGGGGTCTTCCGGGTCACCGACGGCCTCTACGAGAAGTATGGCGGCAGCCGGGTGATCGACACCCCTCTCGCCGAGGCGACGATCCTCGGGAGCGCCATAGGCATGGGCTTGGCCGGTCTGCGGCCGGTGGCGGAGATCCAGTTTTCCGGCTTCTCCTATCTCATCTCGGCCCAGCTCGAGTGCCACGCCTCGCGGTATCGCTCTAGGAGCCAGGGGGTTTGGACCGTCCCCCTCGTGGTTCGCATGCCGTACGGCGGCGGGGTGAGAGCCCTCGAGCATCACTCCGAGAGCCGCGAGGCGACCTTCGCCCATTTCCCCGGCGTCAAGGTTGTGATCCCGTCCTCCCCGAGAAACGCTCGCGCTCTCCTTGCCGCTGCCATCCGCGATCCCGACCCGGTGATCTTCATGGAACCGATCCGCTCCTATCGTGCCTTCCGGGAAGAGGTCCCCGACGCGGAAGAGGTCATGGAGATCGGCAAGGCACAGGTGGTCCAGGAGGGGAAAGATCTCACCGTGATCGCCTGGGGCGCGATGATGCGGCCGACCCTTCAGGCGGCGACGGAGGTTCACGAGGCGCGTGGTGCAGGGGTCGAGGTTATCGACCTCCTCACCATCTCTCCCCTCGACGTCGGCACCATTGTCGGCTCGGTCGCGAAGACCGGCCGCTGTGTGGTCGTTCAGGAGGCGCCGAGGTCCTTCGGGGTCGCCTCGGAGATCATCGCCCTCATCAACGACAGGACCCTCCTGGTGCTGGAAGCGCCGGTGAGGCGAGTCACCAACTACGACGTGGTCACGCCGTATTTTGGGAGGGAGCTCTTGTACCTCCCGGATGCTCAGCGCATTCAGGAAGCCATCGAGGAAACCCTGGATTACTGACGCGGGGTGCTGAGGAACCCGCGTTTCGAGGAGATGGACGATGCAGACGTTGACCTATAAGGATAAGCAGATCAAGGTCGATGATGAGGGATACCTCATTGACTGGAAGGCCTGGGACGAGGAGGTTGCCTGTGCCCTCACCCAGACCGTCGAGGATGTGGACGAATGCGATCTCACGGAGGAACGGATGGAGATCCTCAAGTTCATGCGCGACTACTACAAGCGCTACGAGGCCTTTCCCATCGTCCGCTCTGTGTGCAGGAAGGTCCATCAGCCGGCAGAATGTCTCTACGAACGGTTCATTGACCCGATCAAGGCATGGAAGATCGCAGGTCTCCCTAAACCGATGACGGACGTATTCTCTTACATCCAGCACGAGTTGAGCTGACCGTGCCGGCTGCGGTCGAGACGGCGTTTATCCTGCCGTTCAGTCCGTACCGTTGCGGCCGCTTAAGGATCTCGTTCTGTGGGACCGGCTTTCCAGCCGCGACGGAGTGGGGCGAGGCAGGGTGGTCTCGTCGGCAAGATCGTCACGCCGGGGCGTGATCGCGGCATTGATAGTATAAGGTGAGGCCCGGCCTTGCGACGGCGGTCATAGAAAGTTCGGGAGGCTTTTTCTCATCGGAGAGAAGGTAGTGGCTCCGGATGCGCCTTGCCTCGGAGACCACCCCCGCCTCCGGTGCGAGCGCGGGTCGAGAGGACGACATGCTTTTTCGACAACCTGCTGCGGGCGGGCGACAGGGACCCTAGGAACTTTCCAGAGGAGGAAGTGTGTTCGAGTTCAGACTACCGGATCTCGGCGAGGGGATTCACGAAGGCGAAATCATCAAGTGGCACGTCCAGGTGGG
>JAGFXI010000362.1 GCA_017861095.1 Deltaproteobacteria bacterium
GGGATCACCGCGATGGCCAGGGCAAGAGCCATCATGGCGGGAGTGTAGATGCGGGCGAATTTTTCCACCCATTGCTCGCTGGGCGCGCGCCGCGACTGGGCTTCTTCCACCATGTGGATGATGCGCGCAAGCGTCGTATCCGAAGCTGGTCTTGTGGAGCGGAACTCAATGGCGCCATCCCCGTTGATGGTCCCCGCAAAGACATCATCGCCGACCTTCTTGAAAACGGGAAGGGACTCCCCGGTGATTGGCGCCTGGTTGACCGACGTTTCTCCCTTCGTGATCACACCATCCAGCGGGATCTTCTCTCCTGGGCGAATCAGGACCGTCACGCCTACGGGCACCTCCCCGAGCGGCTTTTCCTCCACATCCCCATCCTCTGGACGGACAAACCTCGCCGTGGTTGGAGAAAGATCAACCAGGCGTGAGATTGCCTGGCGGGCCTTTCCGATACTCCAGGATTCAAGGAGCAAGGCAAGAGAAAAGAGAAAGGCAACCGCGGCGGCCTCAAACCATTCGCCAATATACATGGCGCCGATCACCGCCACGCTCATAAGGAGATTCATGTCCGGCCGCAGTTTTCGCGCTGCCGTGACGGCTCTTGGAAGGATGAACCAGCCACCTGTTGCAACAGCCGCCAGGTAGAACGCTATGACCTCCTTCGGAAAGGCATGCCCCTCTCCAGCGGTTTCCCCCAAGGTCCAGAGAGCGTTCTCGTAGCGGATGAGGTGCAAGAGAAAGCCTGCAGCCATGAGAACTCCGCTTGCCACGCACATGAGCAGGCGACCGCGCCGCTGCCAGAACCCTTCCTCAAGGGTGCCTGCCCCGGAAAGAGAGGAGTCCGTCCAAGGAATGGCCTTCATGCCGGTTCTGGCAACTGCTTCCCGGATTTCCTGTCCGTTGACGGTCTCTTCGTCCGATATGGCAACCGTCATCTTCCCGTTCAGGAGATCAAAGGCAAGGTTCGACTCTCCTCCCAGGAGGGGACCGACCTCCTTCCTAAGGACTGCAACCTCTTCCCCGCAGTCCATCCCTATAACTCGGAAAACCATGTGCTTCATCCGTTCAAAACCTCAGCGCCCCTTGAGCTCCTTCAAAGAATGAGAATCCCCACGCCAAATCGTTTGCCACCGGAAAGAGCGTTGCAAATTGGCGACTCAATGATAACCATGAGCGAACAGTTAGAATAGAGCGAGGCAAACCAAATTGATAGAACAGAGGCCTTCAGCCGAGAAGAGCGCGTGGTAGCCGGTAGGTTTATTGCTTCGAGGAAGCAAGGGGATCGCCTGGTGTCGTCCTTTTGCGGGACCGCCCAAGGTATGACCCTGCCATGATCCGCGCCCTGTCAGAGGCTGCGGTAGCATCCTATTGCGGTGTAGGAAACCCATTCACCCTGGGAGAAATCCATGCAGGGGAGACCGTCCTCGACATCGGTTGTGGCGGCGGGGTGGACACCTTCGTTGCCGCTTTCCTGGTGGGTCTCACCGGACAGGCGGTAGGGATCGATGCCACACCTGAGATGCTCGAACGGGCGAGACGGAACCACCTTGAAGTGCCCCTTGCCCGGGTCGCCTTTCTGCCCGCATCCGCCGAGGACCTTCCCTTCAGGGATCAACGCTTCCATGTCGTGATCTCCAACGGCGTCTTCAATCTCATCCCCGACAAGGCAAGAGCCCTCACCGAGGTACTCCGCGTACTGAAACCCGAAGGGCGGTTCATGATAGCCGATCAGATCCTCACGGGCGAGCTTCCGGAGGATAGCGCGGCCCGGGTCGCCAGTTGGGCCAGGTGAGAGGGCGGGGCGATACCGGGAAAGGATTTCCTGGCCCTTATGGAGAAGGTCGGCTTCGTGGATGTGGAGTTCGTGGGCGCAACTGGATTGGACAGCTCCCCGGTGACCAGGGGCACCCTCTCCCGGGCTAGAAAAGGGATCACCTCCAGGGCTAAAATAATATGTGACTCTGTCACGGCCGAGCGCCATGACACGACGGCTATGCCTGGAGAAGCAGCACGCCGGTTGTCGGATGGGCCTCCTACCTGACCGGCGAAATGCCGCTCTGGATGAGCGGAGGAGACATGGCAGAGGGTGAGGCGAGCAACGGAGCCCGGCCAGCGTGTGCCAGGCATCGTCCGGGGAGGATGAGGTATGGTACCCAAAAAATTGCCCCTTCCGTCCCACTTCGATCCCACGACGGTGGGAGAGATCTGGCGAGTTCCCTATGAGGAGCGTGCCCGAGAAGCCGCGGCATGGGCGCACCAGCATGGGATCCAGCCCGCAGCGAGTGACGCGGTACGAATCGCCCTCATGCTCGTTGACCTCCAGAACACCTTCTGCATTCCCGGTTTTGAACTCTATGTGGGCGGCCGTTCCGGCACAGGGGCCGTGGAGGACAACCAGAGGCTCTGCGCCTTCATCTACAGCAATCTCCATCTGATCACGCAGATCTGCCCAACCATGGATACACACCAGGCATTTCAGATTTTCCACAGCATCTTCCTCGTCAATGACCGGGGAGAACATCCTCAGCCCTTCACGCTGGTCACTGAAGACGACATCGCGAAAGGCCTGTGGAAATTCAACCCCGCCATAGCGGCCAGCCTGGGAATCAGCGAAGAATTTGGCCAGCACTACGTGCGCCACTACACCCACACCCTGAAAGCAGGCGGCAAGTACGATCTGACCATCTGGCCTTACCACGCCATGCTCGGCGGGGTCGGCCATGCCCTCGTTCCTGCGGTTGAGGAAGCGATTTTCTTTCACAGTATCGCTCGGTACAGCCAGCCCGACTTCCAGGTGAAAGGCGATAATCCCTTCACGGAGAACTACTCTGTTCTTCGTCCCGAGGTCCTGACCGACGCCGCCGGCGCCCAAATTGCCGAAAAGAACACGCGGTTCATCAACAAGTTTCTCGATTTTGATGCGGTAATAATTGCCGGGCAGGCAAAGAGTCACTGCGTTGCCTGGACCATCGAGGATCTTCTCTTGGAGATTCTTGCCGTCGACCGCAAGCTGGCAGAAAAGGTCTATCTGCTGGAAGACTGTTCATCGCCCGTGGTGGTTCCCGGGTTCGCGGACTACACCGAACAGGCGGATGCCGCCTTCCGGAAATTCGCCGAGGCAGGGATGCACCTCGTCCGCTCCACCGATCCCATCGCCCGGTGGCACGACCATCTCCACGATCTTGCTACGGCGTCTCGTGCATAATGCGGGCTAGAATCATTCAACATACTTAGGAGCAAGACGATGACAAATTTCGAGCCATCTGATGTACATTTTGAATTTCGCGTACGATCAAGTTTTGATCAGCAGGGAATAATGAAGACGATCGGCGCGAAGCTGACTAAGGTAATCCCGGGAGAAGTTCATATAGAAGTGCCATTTAGCATGGCTTTAACGCAGCAGCATGGATATATCCATGCAGGAATAATAACAACTGTTGTAGATACCGCCTGCGGATATGCAGCGAACACCCTCATGCCGGTTCTTTCTGAGGTGCTGACTGTGGAGTATAAGATCAATTTCCTGTCTCCCGGTAAAGGAGAAAAAATCATCGGGATCGGAAAAGTAGTTAAACCCGGCCGCACCTTAACGGTATGTTCTGGTGAGGTACGGGCCTGCGATAAGAACGACGAAAAACTCATTGCGACCATGCAGGCCACGATGATGGCAGTAGTCAAGTAACCGGATCCTATGCCTCACTGGATGTAACTAAGAAATTGCCGCTCCCTGAATGACTCCCCCGGAGGTGTCCGAGATCTATGCCCCTTTTGGGTGCCCACATGTCCATAGCCGGGGGCCTTCACGTCGCCTTCGCCCGGCTCAGAGAGGTAAAGGGGGAGGCCCTCCAGATCTTCCTCAGGAACGAGCGTCGGTGGCAGACACCGCCTCTCGCCCCGGAGGCGGTTGCCAGCTTCCGCCGCGCTCATGAGGAGAGCGGCCGTCTGCCCTTGGCCGCCCACGATTCCTACCTCATCAACCTGGCGGCGCCCGATCCTGTCGTCCGCGACCGGTCTATCAACGCCTTTGCCGAAGAGATCGCGCGCGGAGAGGTGCTGGGGATCTCCTTTCTCATCACTCACCCAGGCTCCCATCTGGGCCAGGGGGTGGAGGCCGGTCTGGAGCGCTTCGTCCAGGGCCTGGACCTGGCCATCGCAGCCTCGTTAACTTCTTCGATCGCCGTCCTCATCGAGACCACTGCCGGCCAGGGCACCAACCTCGGGTCCACTTTCGAGGAGATCGCCTTCATCCTCGGCCGAACCCG
>JAGFXI010000363.1 GCA_017861095.1 Deltaproteobacteria bacterium
CAGCCGCCGTCATTCGGAACAAGGTCGGTAAGCAAGTGACCTATCTCGCCTATCCATATGGTGAGACGAACAGCCTCGTTGTCGCGGTCACGAAGAAGCTCGGCTATCGCGGCGCGTTTACGGTGGAACGTGGAGGCAATCCGTTTTTCGTGGATGCCTATAGAATTCAGCGCTCCATGATTTATGGCGATCTCAGCTTTCAAGATTTTAAAAAGAACTTGAAAATCTTTACCAGTCAGTCACTTAAGTGAAGCCAAACTCGCGGATGGGCAAGTTGGAGTCGGTTGCATCTCGTGGGAGGCCCCGGCACGACGTCCCTGCCGGGAAGGTCGAATCATGGGACATCATCTACTGCGCATCCTGGTCCGGTGCAAGATACTTTGGTTTGTCCCGGTAACGCTTTTTGGTTGTGCCGGACTGATACCGCAGGCGGAGAGAGCTCCAGGTGTAGAAGCGCATACGTGGACACTGCCGACAGTCTACGCACAACGGGCCCAGGAGTACGAGAGAGTCGGAGACCTCAGGAGGGCTTTCTACAGCTTGGAGATCGTGCGCGCCTTTGATCCGGATAACGTTGAGCTAACCCAGAAGATTAACAGGCTCAAAGAGGTCATTCGCACTAAGGCCGACGAGCATTACGAAAGGGGAGTTAAGTACTTTCAGAGAAATGACCTTCAGGCAGCGCGGAGGGAATTTCTTGCCACCCTCTTCCACGACCCGGACCATAAACAAGCGCTGGAATACGTGAAGCTCAGGCTCGCCCAGCAAGAATTCAAATCCTATGAAACTCAAAAAGGCGATACGGTAAGAACAATCGCCAAGAAGGAATATGCAGATCAAAAGCTGGGGTATCTGGTCGCGTATTTTAACGACCTGAGCGAAGAGGCGGAACTCGAGCCGGGTCTCACCTTGCAGCTCCCTATTTTACCGACTACCTTCGGCAAACGACGACCTCATACGGACGATGTGGTCGACATGGCGAGGGCGCTCTATCAGGCTGGAGAGTACGACCAGAGTGTTTCTGTAACGAGGGGTGTGCTGGCGGACGATCCTGCCCAGAAAGAGGCCGCCGAGCTGATGCGGGCTTCGACCTATGAGAAAGGGAGAAGTCTCCTTCGAGAGAAGCGCTACGTCGAAGCGCTGAAGGTCTTTCGCGGGTTGATGCCAGACTATCGAGACGTTCGGCAGATCATTCAGATTCTCGAGAAAAATCTGCAGAGCGAGGCGGAGAGCCATTACAAGACGGGGGTTGTCTACTACAGTTCCGGCGATCTCGACAAGGCGATCCAGGAGTGGCAGGAGACGTTGCGCCTGAATCCAGCCCACCCTCAGGCAGGGCAGGATCTAAAGAAGGCCCGCCAGAGCTCTGCCCGTAAGACCGCCCGATGGCGCAGTTACCGCATCATGTTGCCCCATTCGAAGTTTCCCCGTAGTATGTGGGCTAGCGGAAGCGCCTGCGGGATTCGTCATCAGGAGGACTTTTTCGCTTTTGTGAAGGAGCAAGAGGGAGGAATTCCCACATGACTGAGGAAACCATCGGCATCGGCAGTCGTCTCGGGGGATTCCAGATCGAGAGCGAGCTCGGCAGAGGCGGCATGGGCGAAGGTGGCGATCAAGGTCCTCTCCCAGAGGTTGTGCTCTGACGAGGAGTTCATCCAGCGCTTCAAGAGGGAAGCCCAGGTCATCGCGGCGATGAATCATCCCAATATCGTGAATATCCTCACCTACGGAGAGGAGAAGGGCTATTACTACTTCGCCATGGAGTACGTGCGGGGCAAGGATTTGAGCGAGATCATGAAGGAAAAGGAGATCATGCCGCTCGACGAGGCCCTCGCTATCACCGAGCAGGTCGCCAGCGCCCTCGGTGAGGCGGCTGCCCAGGGCGTGGTCCATCGCGACCTGAAGCCCTCGAACATCATGGTGGATGAATCGGGTAGGGTCCGGGTCACCGACTTCGGCGTCGCCCACCTTGAGGACTCGGCGGCTCAGTTGACCAGGACGGGCATGTTTCTCGGCACTCCGGAATATGCCTCCCCGGAGCAGGCGAGCGGCGGCCCCCTGGACCCGAGGAGTGATATCTACTCCTTGGGGGCGGTCCTATACCGCATGCTGTCGGGCAGACCGCCCATAACCGGAGAATCACCGCTCAGGGTAGTGGTGAAGATCGCCACGGAGCCGGTAATCCCCATCGGTGAGGTCAATCCCTCTGTGCCCGTGCCCGTTCGCAAGCTGGTCGGCCGGATGATGGCAAGAGATCCCAATGAGCGATATCAAACACCCCAGGAGGTCATGCAGGGAATAGAGGATTGCCGGAGAGGCCTCCGGGCAACATCGGCTTCCCCTGAGGAAGTCATGCGTGCTCAGGCAACCCAGACCGCGGCCGTGCCAAAACGGAGGAACCGTGCCGCAGTTGTTGGCGGGATCGTGGGTGCGGCTCTTGCGGTTGTCCTGGTTGTCTGGGTCGTCGAAGGCATGCTGCGCCCGCAACCGCCGAAGCCGGCGCCGCAACCTCAACCGGCTGTGGTTCAACCGCAACAAACCGCTCCTGCCTCAGCCGCACCGACCTCGACGCACTCCGCAAAGGCGCAACCACCCGATACCGCCCCCGCCGCAGGTGCATCCACACCGACGGCCACCTTTCCTCCTCCAGAAACCAAAGCTGTGTCCCGGCCTCAAGCGCCACCAGTGACAGAAGCGATGATTCCCAGACCAGCGGAACCAAAGCGGGCTGCGGCCCTGCCGATCTCACCCACGGTGCTCCTTGTGACTTCAGGCCCGGAGAGCATGGTACACTTGGTTCGTGCAAATCTAGGAGTGGTTCTTGCTAAGAGCGGCTTGAGGGTTGCTTCCGTCGCAGACATACCGGTACTCAGGGAAAAGGCTCAGTATGGTCGGATACCGATGAGCTGGTATGAGATCAGGCAGATCGTGCCCAAGGACAAGGCCCAGGTTCTCGTTCTCGCCGAGGTGCAGAAGGCCGGTTCTACGGTTCTCACCTTCTACGGCCGTTCGCAGGAACAGATCACGGCGACGTTCTCGATTCAGGCCTTGGACATGGCCACTGGTACATCCGTCGGTTCGCCGGCGACAGGAACCGTAGATTTTACCTCCCTCAATATGACGGAGAACTTCAAGGATGCGATCACCTCTGCCTCCGGAGACATGGGGAACGACATCAAGAAATACTGGGCAGAGAAGATCCAGTCAGCGGGGAGATCCGGCTGAGAGCTGGACGGTCGGTAGAGCAATGGAGACGTGGTGACTTTGGTCTTTGGAGACTTGCCTCTCTCCGAGGCAATTCATTCATCATGTAACGCGGTTTTTTCATCTTCTTGGTAAGAAAGGAGGGTAAGAATGAGACGCGCGTATCCGGCTTTCATCATCCTGTGCATTCTTGCGGCAGTGGTTTGGAGCTGCCAGACAACCCCGACCGCAAAGGTAACAAGCGGAGGAGGACCCAGCATCGCCCAGGCCCAGCAGGAAGCTTACAATGGACCGAAGGCGCGAATCGCCGTCGCCCAGTTCAAGGATAAGACGGGGAAAGGCTGGTGGAGCGGGCAGATCGGCGACGGCATGGCTGATATGCTTGCCACCTCTTTGTTCAACACCAACCGGTACATCGTCCTCGAGCGGCACATTCTCGGCGACGTGCTCGCGGAGCAGGACCTCGGCGCCTCGGGGAGAGTGAAGAAGCAGACGGCGGCTCCCATCGGCCAGCTCGAGGGAGCCGAACTTCTGATAACCGGAGCGGTGACAGAGTTTGAGCCCGGCACGTCAGGCGTAGGCGGCGACCTCGGGGGAACGGTCGGAAAGGTCTTTGGCGGAGTGCTCGGCGGAATCAAGAAAGCTCACATAGCCATCGACGTGAGAGTCGTGGATACCCGCACATCCCGGCTTGTCGCCGCGACCAGCGTAGAAGGCGAGGCTACAAACTACAACCTCGGAGGACTGGCGATCGGCTCGGACGTCGGGGGGAGCCTCGGCGGCTATTCGAAGACACCTATGGAAAAGGCGGTCCGCGTCGCCTTGGGCGAGGCCGTCAACTTCATCGTCAGCCAAACACCGCAAACCTACTATCACTTCAAGTGACCTCGGCATCAACGAGGTGAACGATTCGCTAGCCCGCGTTATGCACGAGACGCCGTAGCGAGATCGTGGAGATGGTCGTACCACCGGGCAACCATCCCGCGGCACCGCGGGACCTGGACCTGAGGCGTACTTGTTCAGTACGTCGCAAGCAAGGTACGAGACCCGAGGACGCCCGGAAGGACGGCCAGATCCGCAGTCGCAGCAGGTGGCTCGTACATAATGCGGGCTAGGTGCATTACCACAGTGGGTGAGCATGAGTTAATGGCGGTCGCCAGCGACGGAGGAATCAGCCCAGGATAGGTCGCCCGTCTATCCTGGGCTTTTCATTTTTCGAGAACCGTGTCGATGAAGCAGCCGCCTCCACCTCCACCTCCCCCGCTCGAGGGGGGTGCCGGTGTTGTGGCCGTTACCTCGGAAGAATAGGCTGAGTCATTGTCGCTGGTATAGGCTCTCACCCGGTAGGTGTACGCGGTCGACGATGTGAGCCCCACGTCGCTGTACGAAGTGGTGTTGGTGCTGAGGTTCGCTA